>JBBDWV010000044.1 GCA_040902655.1 Mycobacteriales bacterium | reverse complement strand
TTCGGCCGTTACGACTCGCCCAGCATCAACATTAAGACGGTGGATCCGGGCTGAGACCGCCGCTGCAGGGGCACTCCAGCCCCCTACGCTTCGCCCCGTGAAGCAGGAGGATCCGGACCGTGAGGGGCTCGCCCGCGCCTGGAGTCGCCTCGAGGCCCGGGCGGAGATGCGCGGGGACCGCATCGTCTTCCACAACCCCGCCCGGCCGTACGCCCTCGCCGGACTGGCGGTGGGACTGCTCAGCACGCTCGTGCTCGCGCTACGGCAGGACCGCGGAACGGCCGAGGTGGTCCTGGGAATCCTGTTGGTCGTGGCTGTCGTGGCGACGGTCCTGGCTGTGCTGCTTGCCCTGGCGGGTCTGGGTGCGCCGGGGCTGCGCCGCGCCGCCGCCAGCTGTGCCTTCGCCGTGCTGGCAGCCGTGATCGCCGGCTTCGTCATCTCCTTGGCGTCCACCGTCCTCGACCTCGGTCTGTCTTCGTGACCGGACGGCACGTCCGCCGGCTCTGGCTGGACGTCCGCAACGGAGCCCTCGCCGGCAGCGCCGTCGGCCTCGTCCTCGGGATGACGATCGCGAGGGCCGACTTCCCCGCATGGGGCGAGGTCGTCTGGGGGTTCAGCCTGATCCTGACCGGTCGTAGAGCGGCACGATCGTCGTCGAGACGACAGCAGCAGCGTGTGCTGGCTATCGGGCACGGGCAGGAAGACATCAACGTTGCGCACGGCACCGCGCGGCCGGCCCCCCTCAGGATCCGCCGGCGCCCCGAGCACCTCGAGCACGCGCTCGACCTCGCGCGGATCCGCCTCGGCCGCGGCGCCCACACTGTCCCGGACCACGACCACCCCGCGATCACGGCCGAACTCGGTCACCTCGCTCATGACGGCGCCCTCGGTTGAGCTGCTGGCCAGCTCGTCCCGCGCGGCCTCACTCGTGAGGTCGTGCGGCAGCACCGAGACCACACAGCTCGCGGCGATCGGCCGCCGGTCCACCTCATGGCCGAGCACCAGGAGCATCCGGCCGAACTCCGCGCCGGGACGGCGGGTCAGCTCGACCAGGTCCTCCTCGATCCCACGGCGCAGCGCCCCAGCCTCTGCGGCCTGCCGCTCGCGCGGTCCGGGGGGTGCTGGAGGGTCAACCGTACGTCGAGATCTGCGGCGTCAACCAGCGTCGTCGTGGGCCCGTCCTGCTCAGGTTGCGGCGGCGACATCGTAGACATCCATAGCCGGCGCAGCCAGCAAGCGGTCGGCCATCTCCTGCTTCAGCACCGCCAGCCGGCCGTCCTCCTGCGCCGTCCGTTCCTGCTTGCGGGACAGGTCGAGAAACTCCTCCCGTACAAAGCCTTCGCGAAGCAGCAGTGTCACGCTGCGCTCCCCGTAGCCGAGCCGGAAGACATAACGCTCGAGCGTCCGGCCACGGTCCGGGCGCTCGAGGGCGGGATCGACGGTGTAGCGGTCCCCGGTGACGGCACGGGTGACCAGCTCGAACGCGTCGCGGGCCCCGGGCCCGCTGAAGGCCGTCCGGACGACGATCTCGCGTCGTTCGGGCGGGACGCCGGGCGCGAGCAGGGGCAGGGCGCGCTGCAAGACCTTGAAGGCGTGGGCCACGCCGCCGGGGAAGCGAGGGCCGTGGTACCTCATCAGGTCCGCGAACGAGTACGTCAGCACCTGTCCCTCGTCGAGCACCTCCAGGGCGCCGGTCATCGGGTGGCCGGGGTGCTGGCTGCCCAGGGCAGGAAGCCGTCCAGGAAGCGCTCCGTGGCCGGCATGAAATGGCCGCCGAAGTGGCTCAGGGGGTCCAGCGTGGACACCACGAGGGTGCCTGGCGTACTGACCCGGTCGACGTAGAGCAAGGCTTCGCCGGTCGGCAGCGCGACCAGGACCTCCGCTCCCGCCGGGGGATCGAGGACGCCGTGGTGGTGCCAGGAGCAGTCGCGGATCTGCAGGTGGTCGAACAGCGGGTGGTCGGGGGTCGGGGAGTGCAGGCCGAGATCGGCGCCCGGTTCGAGCCACCACCAGAAGTTGGTCGGTCGGTGCGCCCAGCTCACGCCCGGGAGGAAGTCCGGGAGCGGCTCTCCGCCGCTGAACGTGAGCACCGTGCCGCCGGCCTCCAGCAGCGCCAGAATGCGGTCGGCGGCGCGGGTCAGCAGGCCGCGGTGCAGCCGCTCGGGGATGAACAAGCCGTCGTAGCCGGTCAGGTCGGTTTCCGCGAGATCGGGCAGGTAGTGCAGCCCACCGCTGAGGTGCCGGGCGTACTTCGGCAGGGTCAGGGCCCGGTGGTGCTGCGCCGATCCGCCGTACACGGCCGACAGCCCGGTCCCCCTGTGCTCGACGACGGGATGGGTCGACTCGATCGGCTCCTCGGCCGCCGCCGACGGTGGTGCGACGGCCCGCCGACGCGCTGCCTCGGCGAGCGCCCAGTCGAGCAGCTGGCCCGGGAGTCGGGTGGCCGTGCTGTCGGTCCCGCTGCCGTAGCCGAGCAGGTCGCCGTTCGCGTGCAGGATGACGGTGCCGCCGGTCGAGACCCGATCGATGTAGGTGACGGGCTCACCGCCGCACAGCCGCACGAGCACCTCGGCGCCCGGTGGCGGCGGGTGGTGTCCGCGGGCAAAGAAGCCGGCCACTCCGCGGCGGAAGGTGAGGTCGTCGGGCTCGACGCCGGCGAAGATCGGGTGCTCGGCGATCTCGGTGACGCGGTAGGCCTGCAGTGACGGCGGGTCGATCGCCACGAAACGAGAGGCGCCAGGCAGCCAGTCGCGGTGTAGCTGGCCGCCGAACAGCAGGACGCCGCCGCCGTCCAGGTAGCTCCTGATCACGCCGCGGTGCCGGGCCAGGTACTCCTGGTCGATCATGGACACCACGGCGACGACGGCGAACCGGCTCAGCTCGGCCTGCGCCAGCTGGTAGCAGTCGACGATCTCGGCGCGATGCCCGAACTCGCCGCTCTCGAGCGGGGACGGCTCGGAGCGGATGTCCATGCTCAGCAACGCGATGTCGGTCATGCTCGGCTCCTCGGTGGTCATCGGCTCCTGGCCGCGGCAGCAATCAGGGCCGCGGTGTATTCGTGTCGAGGGTTGTTCAGCACGTCCGCCGTCGCACCCTGCTCCACGACCCGCCCGGCGCGCATGACGACCAAGCGGGCGCAGCTGCGCTGGGCCAGCGCGAGGTCGTGAGTGATGTGCAGGACGGCGACGCCGTACTGGGTGCTGAGCTCGCCGATCAGCTCCGTCAGCTGCAGGCGCAACGAGGCATCGAGCATCTGGGTCGGCTCGTCGGCCAGGATCAGCCGCGGCCGGGTCACCAGCGCGCGGGCGAAGGCGACCCGCTGCCGCTCTCCGCCGGAGAGCTGGTGGGGGTAGCGCGGCAGGTAGCGCCCGACCGGGTCCAGCCGCACCGCCGTCAGCGCCTGCTCGACCCGCTCGCAGCGTTCGGCGTGGTCACCGAGGCGCTGGATGAGCAGGGGCTCGGCCACGACATCCGCCACCCGCAGGGTCGGCGGCAGGGATGCGTAGGGGTTCTGGAAGACCAGGTGCAGTGCCCGCCGTCGCCGCCGGGCCTCGGTGCGTGAGGCGGCGATCAGGTCGGCTCCCTCCAGCAGGATGCGGCCCCGATCAGCCGTGACAAGCCCTGCGACGGCCCGGGCCACCGTCGACTTGCCGGCGCCTGATCCTCCGACCAGGGCAACCGACTCACCGCGCGCCACGCACAGATCGACGTCGGCGACTGCCGCAACCCGCTGGCGGCTGCCGCGCTGCGCAAAGCTCACCGACAGGCCTTCGATGGCAAGGACGGGACTCACCGCGACACCTGAGCGCAGGGCAGCTGCAGTCGAGGCGTGGACTCCACCAGCCGGCGGGTGTAGGGGTGCGTCGGTGCGGTCGTGACCGCCGCGGTCGGCCCGAACTCGACGATCCGGCCGCCCTGCATCACGGCGATCCGGTCGGCGATGCGCTCGATCATCGGCAGGTCGTGCGACACGACGAGCAGCGCCAGTCCGAGCCGGGTGCGCAGCCCGTCGAGCAGGTCGAGCACCTCGGCCTGCACGAGCACGTCCAGCCCGCTGGTCGGCTCGTCCGCGATCAGCACCGCCGGCTCGTTGGCCAGCGCCATCGCGATGACGACGCGCTGCCGCATCCCGCCGGAGAGCTGATGGGAATAGGTGCGGTCGTGAGCCGGGTCCAGGCCGACCAGCTCGAGCAGCTCACGCGCCCGCTGTCGGGCCGCGGTGCGCCCGACCGGACGGTGGGCCCGCACGGCCTCGGCGAGCTGGCAGCCGATGGTCAGCACCGGGTTCAGCGCACTCATCGCCTCCTGCGGGATAAGCGCCACCCGGTCGCCCCGCAACGCGCGCAGCTCGGCACTCGAGGCTGTGGTGAGGTCCCGTCCGCACACCCGCACGCCACCGCCGGTGATCGTGGCGGCAGCAGGAAGCAGCCCGAGCGCGGCGCCGGCGACGGTCGACTTGCCGCTGCCCGACTCCCCGACCAGCCCGACCAGCTCGCCGGCGGACACGGTGAGGCTGACGTCGTCCGCAGCGAGCACCTCGCCGCCGTACCGCACCGACAGCCGGTCGAGCACCAGCGGTGGCTCGGAAAGCGGCAACACCGCGACGGTGCTCGGTGTACGACGCCACAGGTGCCCGCGTGGCGCGGAGCCGCACCGTTCCAGCAAGGCGGGGTGGACCCGCTCCTCCAGGACGTAGCCGAGCAACCCGAAGGCGAGCACGGTCGTCGCGATCGCCAGCCCAGGCGGGATCACCCACCACAGCCAGGCGTCGGTCAGGAAGGCGCTGCGGGCATGCGCCAGGGACAGCATGGTCCCCCAGCTCTGGGCGGTGAGATCACCCAGCCCGAGGAAGGCCAGCGAGGCCTCCAGCAGGATCGCTGTCTTGGTGGCGAGTACGAACTGCGGCACGATCAGCGGGGCCACCGCTGGTAGCAGGTGGCGCGGTAGGACGTGAAGAGGGCACGCGCCCATGGCCCGAAGGGCCTGCAGGTGGTCGCGTTCACGCAGGGACAGCACCTGTGCCCGCAGCTCGCGGGCGGTCCCGGCCCAGAGTACGGCGGCGATCACGGCGATCTGGGTGAGCACGCCCGGTCCAGCGAACACCCCGGCGACGATCGTCAGGGGCAGCACGGGAAGCGCCAGCACGACATCGACCAGGCGCATCAGAATGGCGTCCACCCAGCCGCGGGCATAGCCGGCGGCCACGCCGACACCCACCCCGACCACCGTCGCGGACAGGGCGGCCACGATCCCGACGAGCAAGGAGATCCGGGTGCCGTAGACGAGGGCGGACAGCAGGTCCCGCCCGACGTCGTCGGTACCGAGCAGGTGGTCACTCGACGGTGGCGCGAAGGGCACACCGACGCGGACGACGGGGTCGTAGGGCACGAGCCACGGCGCCGTCAGCGCCACGGTGAGCAGCGCGGCCAGCAGTCCCAGACCGACGGCCGCGAAGCGCCGGGAGCGCCGGTTCATCCGCCGGCCACGAGCCGGCCGCGGCGCAGCCGGGGGTCCAGCAGGGGGTAGACGGCGTCGGCCAGCAGGTTCGCCCCGACGATGCCCACGGTGGCGAGCAGGAAGGCGCCCTGCAGCAGCGGGTAATCCCGGACAGTGACCGCCTCGAAGATCAGTGACCCGAGGCCGGGGTAGGCGAAGACCGTCTCGACCACGACCGCCCCGGACAGCAACCCGCCGGCGGCCAGGCTGAGGTTGGTGAAGACGGGGAGCAACGCCGTGCGCAGCCCGTGGACGAGGGCGACCCGACGCTCGGTCAGGCCCTTGGCCCGCGCCAGGCGCAGGTACGGCTCGTCCAGCACAACGACCATCGCGGCGCGCGCGAGCAGGAAGAAGCCGCCCATGCCGGCCAGGACCAGGGTCGCCACAGGCAGCGCCAACCGCAGCAGCACCTCACCCAGCCACGGCAGCCCCTGCCCGCCGAGCGCCACCGCGCCGTAGGAAGGGAACCAGCCGAGCTGCACGGCGAACACGGCGATGAGGATCATCCCGATCCAGAAGCCGGGCATCGCGTCCAGGGCGAGCACGCCGCTGACCGTGCCGGCGTCCCGCTTGGTCCCCCGCCGCCAGGCCGCCCAGACGCCGAGCAGGGAGCCGAACAGGAACGCCAGAGCAGTGGCCGTGCCCACGAGCACCAGCGTCCAGGGCAACCGCTCGGCCAGCACGTCCAGCACTGGCCGGCTGTCCTGCACGGACAGCCCGAGGTCACCCCGCAGCAGACCGGCCCAGAACCCCGCGTACTGCTCGGGCAGCGACCGGTCCAGCCCGAAGCTGACCCGCAGCTGCTGCAGCTGCGGCTCGGACAACGCCTGCGCGTCCCCGCCGTAGACATAGACGACCGGGTCGCCCGGAGCCAGCCGGGGCAGGGCGAAGTTCAGGGTGGCCGCTGCCCAGAGCACCAACGCGTACTGCCCGACCCGGCTGGCGACCGTGCTCACCGGGAGGGGGCCATCATGCGGGCGTCATCGGGCGGTGGCGACCACAGCGCCCGCGTCCCGGCCGACCTGCGGCGGCAGCAGCGACCACTTGTGGACGATGCCGTAGCCCGGTGACTCCACCCAGCCGGCGAATCGATCGGGCTGGAAGGCCCAATACTCGTCGGGGTAGTAGAGCGGGATCGACGTCGGCTGCCGGTTGAACAACGCCTGCATCTCGTCCAGGACGCCGAGCCGGTCCTCGATCGTGGTCGTGGCCTTCCAGCGGCCGAACAGAGCGTCCCACTCGGGGTAGGGCAGCTTCGGCGCGCGCCACAGATAACCCGAGCGGTGGGACATGATGAACTGCGTCGGGTCGGCGACGCCGTGCGGGCCGATGTTGTTGATGACCAGATCGAAGTCGCGGGACTTGCTCAGGTCCGCCACCGATCCGGCGTCCAGCGCTTCCGCGGTCGCGTCGATACCCACCTCCCGCAGGTCCTCGGCGACCAGCTCGGCGGACCGGACATCGAGCGGTGCGGCCCCGTTGGCGTAGACGGTGAACGACAAAGGACCGTCCGGTCCTTCTCGGAGGCCGTCGCCGTCGCCGTCGCGCATCCCCAGCTCGTCCAGCGCCACAGCAGCCTCGTCCGGCGCGTACGGCGTGGACAGCGCCGCGTTGGCGAAGGGCGCGTCGGGGTGCGGATAGCCCTTGACGGCCGCGCGGCCCTTGCCGAGTCCAACGACGCGCAGCAGCTGGTCGCGGTCGACCGCGCGGCTCAGCGCAGAGCGGAACGCTGGCTGGTCGAACGGCGCCCGGTCGTAGTTGAGGCGCAGCTCGGGGAAGCGCAGCGGTGCGGTCTTGACGATCCCTACGTCGCTCGAGGCGGTGAACCGGTCGATCAGCTCCGGTGACAGCGGTCGTGTCGTGGCGTCGACCTCACCGGAGCGCAGCGCCGTGAACGTCGCCGACGGGTCGCTGATCACCGGCATGACCAGCTCCTGGACGACGGGCTCGCCGGCGAAGTAGTCGGGGTTGGCCTCGAAGCGGTAGCCGGCGGTGCTGTCGTAGGACACCAGCCGATAGGGCCCGGTGCCGACGGGCAGCGCCGTGACCTCCTTCGCCTGCTCCGGCGGCACCGACCCCCACACGTGCTCGGGGATGACCGGCAGGTCGGCCAGCGTGACCGTGCCGAGCTCGGGGCAGGGGAACGCGCAGCTGAAGCGGACCTGTGTCGGTGAGAGTGCGCTGATCGTCTCGATCGTCGGGATGTCACTGACGTGGTGGGTGTAGGTGCCCGTCGGGGCCCTCTTGAAGTAGTCGAAACTGAACGCCACGTCCGTGGCGTCGAACGGCTCGCCGTCCTGCCACCTCACGTCGTCGCGCAGATCCACCTCCCACGTCGACGGGTCGACCTGCCGGACCGCGGTGGCCAGCCACGGCTGGGGCTGATCGACGTACGGCGAGGGTGCGAGCAGCTTGTCGTACACCAGGTCGTCAATCGCCGGACTCTGGTCGGCGAAGATGTTCAACGGACCGCTGTCCTTGGCCAATGCGATCGTCAGGCGCTCGGCCGTGACCGGGCCGCGGGCCGCGGGGCTGTCGTCGTCGGCGTCCCCCCCATCGGAGCCACAACCGGCGGCCACGGCAATGGTCGCGACCAGCACCGCCAGGACGCCTGACGAGCGACCTGTCCCTCGTCTTCCTGTGCGCGCCACAGCAGCCCCCTCACGATGAGTTAGGGCAGCCTAACCTAAGGTGCGTGCGATCTGTCAAGGTGCCGGGGCACTCCCGTCGGGGTGTCGCGGCAAAGGGGCCCTGCTGGCTCGCAAGGGGGCCGCAGCCTTCGAGACCGCGGCCGGCGTTCTACCGGCAGGTCCTACGGTTCAGTGTCGGAGGACTGCCGGCCGCACTGGGCCCGAGAACCCCCTGGGCCCGAGCGCTCGAGATCGCTCGCGCGCAGGGTGTCGGGCGAGGCGACCGCCATCTGGGAGAGCCTGACCAGCACGCAGCGGACCTACTCCGTCACCACCTCGTCGACCAGCCGGCGCATCGCCAGGCGATCCTCGACCGGGTCGAGCCCACGGCGGCGCACCAGCTCGCGGGCCTCGGACGCAACGGTGTCGACCGCGCTCACGGCTACGCCTCCGGTCCGGCAGGGAGGACCGGGCGAAGGTAGCCGCCCGATCGACGGCCGCGGCGTGCCTGTGGGCAACTGCGTCCAGGCTCACCGCGATCCAGCCACCGGCGGATCGTCGCCGAGAATTCCTGACCGAGAGCTGCCGACATCCGACTCAGGAGCGCATCGAGCGCACGGCGGCCGCGAGAGCCTCCGCGTCGAGCACGTCGGACATGAGTCCGATCTGCTGATCCCAGACGTCGTCCGGCACCTCGGACTTCACTGCGTCGTCGAGCACGTGGTACACGTCGAGGCCCAACTGGGCCCCAGCCAAGGCACCTGCATAAGCCGGATCCCCCTTGACCACCGTTTCGGCTGCGATCTCGGCGGCCTCCGGATCGGGGGCCCCCAGCAGCACGACCAGTGCGGTGGGATCGTTGGCTTCAGCGAGCCGGAGGATGGCCTCCTGGCTCTGCAGATCCATGGCTCCTGACGCCGTTCAAACGAAGCACTCGGTGGAGACGAAGGCCACCTCGGCCCCCGCCGCTTCGGCGCAGGCGGCGATCGCCAACCCCCCGATACCGTCGCGCTCTCCGAGAGCGATGACTTTTCGGTCCTTGAGCATGAGTTTCAACTCACCTCCTTCCGTTGCTCGTCCATCCACTGGTTCAGATTTTCCGGCGACAGCGCGGGGTCGGACAGGCGGCCCACCTCCACACCGTCGCGGAACAACAGCAGGCACGGCAGGCCCATGATGCCGAGCTCCATGCAGAGCCGCCGGGCCGTGGGCGCCTCCAGCTTGACCACTTTCATCTCGTCGGCGTACTTCTCGGCAATGGCCTCGACGTGAGGCAAGAGCACCTTGCAGGGCTGACACTGCGGTCCCCACACGTCGACGAGCACCGTTCCTTCGGAGACCAGGTCTCGGAAGTCGTCTGCCGTCGCATTGACGATGCCGACCGAGTCGGTCATGGCGACACCTCGTTCCGCTCGAGCAGCACGCTCATCCCATCCGACAACTGGCACACCCTGCCAAGGAACAGGCTGCCCTTGGCGATCAGCATCACCCGGTCGGCCGACCCGGTGGTGAGCCGGTCCAGCGCGTGCGGAAGGTAACACAGCGCCGAGGCGAGGTGGCCCTGCGTCGGACTGTAGCCAGGCATGCCGCGCTCGGCGACGAACGCGGCGATGTCGTCCTTGGTGATGTCCCCTCTGCGGGCCGCGAGCGCCGCGATGATCCGGTAGTTCCGCTCCGGAACGTTGCCGCTGCCCTGGGGCTCGGTCAGCTCAGGATTGTGCAATTCGGTCGCGTAGTCATCGACGGCGGTCATCGGCAGGCCGAGGCGGGCCAGCGGCTCCACCGCCAGCGCCTCCATGACCTGCGGGTTGGAGCCACCGGCGGACACCGGGTGCTTGCCGACGCCGTCCAGCCGGACGCGGGGTGAGGTGCCGTTGTCGGCCTCCAGGATCGCGGCCGTTCCGCCGAGCATGTCTTCGAGCACGGGCATCCCAGACTTCAGGTGGCCCTGGAACTTCATTCCCAGCTTGGCCATGGATCCGCCCGCGACGACCGCGACCCGGCCGAAGACCCCGGCTGCCACGAGACTGGCGGCGATGACCAACGCGGGGACCGGCGCGGCGCAGAAGTCCTTGATGTCGGCACCCGACGCCTCGCTGAGGCCGGCGGCTGCCGCCACGGCCTTGGCCATGTTGCCGCCGCCTCGCTGGTAGCGGTCGCCGATGGCTTCTTCGCCACAGCCCAGGACGTAGTCGACGGACGCCGGGTCGATCCCGCTGTCCTCGAGAAGGTGGAGCAACGCCAGGGTGGCCGTCGCCTTGGCCGAGAGGTTGTCGAGCAGTACGTGGGCGCCGAGCGCCTCGTCGTCCACGTCGCCGCACCGGAAGGCGGCCGCGTCACCGATCACCCGGAGGGCACCGGGCTCCTCGGCCACTGCGCCGACGTCGCCGACAGCGCGCTCGATCCGTTCGAGATCCAGCCGCTTGACGAGCGGGTGGCGAGCGAGGTCGCCGGCGGCGCGCGCGGCGGCATCGCCCGAGAGGGTGAGCAGGGAGAAGTCGTCGACGACCGCCAACAGCCCGAGGAACTCGCTTTCAGGCATGATCTCGCCCGAGCGGCTCCAGCGGGTCGCCCCCGGGGCTGGGGCGCCGGTCCACCAGGGGCGGGGCGGCAGGTTCCGCGGGTGCACGGCATTCACGTACGCCTGGTTGGCGGGGTAGGTGACCGCCTCCTCGAAGCTGCGCAGCGACGACGTGAAGGTGGTGGCCACCTCGTCGGACTTGGCCAGCTCCCGACGGGGTTTGGACCCGTGCCGCGCCAGGGAGGGCACGTGGGCCAACACCTGACTGGCGCCCGAGATCACGACGTCAGGCATGGGCGACCTCAGCAGGGGCGGCCGAGGGCGACGTGGCGGCGCGGACCTGTCCGACCTCGAACACCGTCGGCTGCTGCACCGGGGTCTGCAGTGCCTCGAGGGCACACTCGATGAGCTGCCGGCGCCACTGCTTCTCCCCCTCCGCGTCGAGCGACGGGTCGCCGGTGGGATACGGGATGCCCCGGGTACGTACGATGCGCGGGGCGCCCACCCGCTCGGCGATGGACACCAGATTGCAGAGCAGCGCCGTAGGAATCCCAGCCCGCTCCAACTCTTTCGCTAGCGTTGACCCGCAACGCGTTCCCGTACCTCAAGTGGCGGTCAGGATGGCGGCTCGAGCGCCGGAGTTGCGCAGGTCGGCGGCCCACTCGATGCCGAAGCGGCGGGCGTTGGCCACCGAGGTGCCGTTCCCCGACGTGACGAAGTACTCCCCGAACAGTCGACCGAAGGCGCCTTCCGCCTCGAGCTCACGGGCGGCGTCCAGCGGAAGGATGCGGTGGGGATCCTCGTTGGCCCAGACGGTGGAAAAACCGCCGTGGACGGACATGTAGTCGCCGGCTGGCAGAGCGTCGCGGCCGTCGAGGGGATAGCGGAGCCACTTCGTGGCGCGGGCCGACTCGAGACCGTCCGGATTGTCGCCGGTGACCAGCCCGCCTTCGGTGACGAACGCGAGCGTCACCGAAGAGGCGTCCGCGACCGGCTCCGCCGGCGTGACCCGGCCGAAGCGAGGCAACGGGATCTCGGTGGCGGTGCCGTCGCCGCCGAGCCGGACGAGTGCCAGGTCGATCGAGCGCGCCGCCGAGTTGGCCTCGGTCACGACGGTCAGCCGGGCCTGCTTGCCGATGCGTCCGTCGTCGGCGGTCAGCGTCTCGCCGGCAAGCAGACGTCGGATGCCGGCGGCCAGGCGGTCGAGGGAGGGCGCCATCCGCCGGGCCACCTCGCCGCTCGCGACCACTGCCACCGCGCCGGCCTCGTCCAGCCCGGGGTTGTCCTCGTGCATCGAGGCCAGGCTTGCCAACCCGGCCTCGTGGGCGGCGGCCACCACCCGTGCGCACGCCAGGCCGTAGCGGCCGCTGGTGAACGCTGGGCCCGCCACCACCAGGTCCGGGTCGGCGGAGCGCACCAGAGCGACGATCTCGTCGACCCTGCCTGGGGCGACATCGTCGCCGCACCACACCGTGGCGACGATCTCGTGCTCGGGTGCCACCAGCTCAGCCAGCCGCTTGCCGGGGCCGACGGGGCCGTCGAGCAGGAGCGGGCCCTCTCCCGCCTGGTCCTCCCCGCCGACGCCGGCGAAGAACTGGTTGACGTAGTGCACGATCCTGGCCATGGCAACAGCCTCCTCAGGCGATGTAGCCGGTCACAAGAACAAGGCTCAGCCGGCGCGGGCGGCGAGGCGGCCCCAGCCAAGCGGACTGAGGGCGCAGTAGACCACGGCAGTGGGCACTTCGAAAGATGCGGTCGCCGGTGCCTTCACCAACTCGAACCGTTCCCCGCCGTACGCCTTCTCCATCTCCGGCAACTGCAGGCGATGGTCGTAGTTTCCGGTGCTGACCATCGCCGTGGCCCGCTCCGGAGCCACCACCAACGAGGGTCCGGTGCCGTCTGCGCCGGCCATTTCCGGGTAGAGGCCCACCGGTTGGATGCCGAGGTCATCGAGGGCGTCCATCTTCAGAGCCAGGTCGGCGTCGGCGTTCCCGGCGCCCTCCTTGGTGACGATGGCGGCGTCGAAGCCGGCCGCGGCGCACACCTTCGCGGCGAAAAGAGAGATCATCTCCTTGGCCCCCATTTCGACCGGCTCGGGGCAGATCACCAATCCGGCGAACTCCAGGTCCCGGCCGTGCCGGCGGCGCAACTCGGCGACGACCGGATGGTTCTGGTGCATGAACGTCGGGTTCTTCAAGGCGGGATGGCCGAACTGCCCGCTCACCACGGCGCCGTCGTCGACCTCGCCGGGATCGAGCAGGGTGGGCAGGGCGGCGCGGAAGCTGCTCCCGTAGACGAAGACGTCCTTGAACAAGCCCTGGGTCTGCAAATTGGTGACGACGCCGATCCGGGGCAGGTCGCCGCCGCGGGCTCCGGGTGAGGGCGAAGGAAGCTCTTCGACGTCGTCCGGCGCCGCGCCGAGGGCGGCCTCTGCCAGCGCGGCCGCCAGCCGCAGCGCGCCGCGGCGCAGCGCGACGTCCACCTGCTCCCAGGTGGCATCGGACGCGGGGACGAACTCGACGACCAGGTTGTGCGTCGAGCCCAGCGGCGACAGCGCCGCCGCAGGTCCGCAAAGGTCGACCAGCCCCTCCTGTGCCCGCGGAAGGAAGCCGGCCATGACCACGGCGGCTCCGCGCAGCACGTGGGTCTCGCCGCGGCCCACCGGGCGGGCGGGGCCGACGAAGCCGGGAAAGATGCCACCCCCGCCGGGACCCTTGGTCCGAGGCTCGACGGCGTCGAGGATCTTGACGATGCGGGCACTCTGGCCGGGCGAGACCCAGGAGAGTTCCACGCTGGCCAGGGCCTTGTCGGCCAGCAGGTCGCGCGCCTCTTCGGCCGAAACCGTCAGCACCCCTTCGCCGAAGCAGGTCCGCTCCCCGAAGCAGACCTCTCGGACCGAGTGCACCAGCCGGGTGAGTGCCATCGGCCGATACTGTCACGGTCGACCGGGTGCTCCGCACATCGATGCGCTGAACAGGCCGCTTCTACGTCACCCTCTCCCATGGGCGAGACCACCGCCAACGAGTTCGAGGGCCGTCCAGGAGGCGCCGGTGATGGCGCGCCTGGAGGGGACGGAGTTCGCCACTCCGGCTGGACCGTCGGCGGACCGGGCGGCTGCTGGGGCGAGAGCTGGTCGTCAGCCTGATGTCGTCGCCAACCGGCCTTCGACGTACGGCAGGACCTTGGCGCGGGGCAGGTGCAGCAGCACCTCGCCCTTCGGCGGCACCCCGTCCTCGCGGGGCACCTTGGCCTTGATGCGTTGACCGGCGAGCTCCAGCTCGAGGACTCTCAGCGGGCCGTGGTCCCGTACCCCGCGCAGGGTGGCCGGGAAGGTGTTCGCCGCGGGTGCCTCGGCGATCTTCACGTACTCGGGCCGGATCCCGACCTGGGAGTAGGTGCCGTACGGCACGTCCCAGGCGGCCGACAGGGCCCGTCCGCCGAGGGCGACGTCGTCACCGGTCGGGTCCACGGTGAGGAAGTTCATCGCGGGTGAGCCGATGAAGTACCCGACGTAGGTGGAGGCGGGTGCCTCGAACAGCTGCTCGGGGGTGCCCTGCTGCACCACGACGCCGTCCTTCATGACGAGCAGCTCCTGGGCGAAGCTCATCGCCTCGTACTGGTCGTGGGTCACGTAGATCACGGTGGGCCGGAACTGCTCGGAGATCTCCCGGATCTTGCGACGCAGGGAGAACTTGAGCTGCGGGTCGATGACCGTCAGCGGCTCGTCCATGAGCAGGGCAGCGACGTCGTCGCGCACCAGACCGCGACCGAGGGAGATCAGCTGCTTGTCGTCCGCCGTGAGCCGGCGAGCCGATTGGCGCAGGCGGCGGTCCAGGCCGAGGGCCTCGGCGACCGTGTGCACCTTGGCGTCGATCCGGGACTTCTCCCACCGGCGGCACTGCAGGGGGAAAGCGAGGTTCTCGTACACCGTCATCGAGTTGTAGATCACGGGGAACTGGAACACCTGGGCAATGTTGCGGGCCTTGGTGGGCAGGTCCGTCACGTCGACGCCGTCGAAGCACACGCGGCCCTGCGTGGGGGTGACCAGCCCTGACAGCACGTTGAGCAGCGTCGTCTTGCCGCAGCCGGACGGACCGACCAGGGCGTAGGTCCGCGAGTCCTCCATGCTCAGCCAAAGGGGCTGCAGCGCCCACTTCGCCCGATCGGCGCCAGCGACGTAGGTGTGCGCCACGTCCTCGAGGTCCAGTCGCGCCACGTCAGCTCCCGTCCGGGGTGCGGGAGAAGGGTGATCTTGCCGGTCCGGTCCCGGGCGACCGGACCAGGCACCCGGCCGGGTCGAAGGCGAACAGCCGCTCCGGCCGTAGCCGCATGGTGACCATCTCGCCGGGACTGACGTCGTGGATGCCTTCGATCTGCACGACGAAGGGGGCGTCGCCGACCGCCAGGTACACGAAGGTCTCCGAGCCGGAGATCTCCACGAAGGTGATCTCGCCCTTCATCCCTGTCCCGGACAGGCTGACGTCGGTGGCGCGCAGCCCGAATTGGTAGTCCCCCTCGGGCAGGGCGCTCAGGTGGTCGGGCACGTGCGTGGCCTGCAGATCGGCCACCGTGATCCGACCGTCGCGCACCCGCCCGGCGAAGATGTTCATGGGCGGGTCGTTGATGATCCGCGCCACGTCGGTGGTCGCCGGCTGATCGAAGACCGCTGCCGGGGTGCCGGTCTGGATGATCCGGCCCTCGTGCATGACCAGGACGACGTCGCCGAGCATCATCGCCTCGGCGGGCTCGGTGGTCGCGTAGACGACGATCGCCTCGCCCTGCTCGGAGAACAGCCCCTTGAACTCCTCGCGCAGCTGCTCGCGCAGCTTGTAGTCCAGGTTCACGAAGGGCTCGTCCAGCAGCAGGATCCCCGCGCCTCGGGCCAGCGCCCGGGCCAGTGCGACGCGTTGCTGCTGACCGCCGGACAGCTGGGACGGCTTGCGCGAGTGGAAGTCCGCCAGGCCGACGCGGGCGAGATTGGCCTCCGCGCGGCGGCGCACTTCCTCCTTGGGCAGCCCCGCCCGCTTGAGCGGGAACGCGACGTTGGAGTAGACGTCCAGGTGCGGATAGTTGATGAACTGCTGGTAGACCATCGCCGTGTCGCGCTTCCACACCGGCGTCTCGAGGAAGTCGACGCCGTCGCGGGTCAGCTCACCGGAGTCCACCTTCTGGAGTCCGGCGAGCACCCGCAGCAACGTCGTCTTGCCGGCCAGGGTGCGCCCGATGACCGTGTGCAGCCGGCCTGGTTGGAAGGTCGCACTGATGTCGGTGAGCAGGGCGACGTCGCCCTCGGCCAGGCACAGGCCCTTCGCCTGGAGCGTCATCGCACGGCCCCGGACAGGCTGCCTTTGGACAGGTAGCGCTCGACGGCGACCGCCAGCAGGATCAGCGGTGACATCCCGAACAGGGCGGCTGCCGACAGCGTCCACCACGGCGGGATCGAGGAGTTCAGGGCCACCACGGCCTGGGGGAGCGTCTGCACCTCGGTGAAGGTCAGCCGGAAGGCGAAGAAGAAGTCGTTCCAGCCGAACACCGCACAGAACATCGCCGCGACCGTCAGTCCGGGAAGGGAGTTCGGCAGGATCGTGCGCATGAAGGCCTCGAAGGGCCCGCACCCGTCCAGCATCGCCATCTCGTCGATCTCGCGCGGGATGCCGTTGAAGAAGTCCACCATCACCCACACCGCGATCGGCAGCAGCAGGGCGATCGTGACGATGACCAGCCCGGAGATGGTGTCGAGCAGGTTCACCCGCTGCAGCAGGAAGAAGAACGGGATGACGAGCACCACCGGCGGCATGATGCGCTGCGCCACGAAGAAGAAGATGATGTCGCTGTTCTTGATGAAGCCGAGCTTGAAGCGGTAGCGCGACAGGCCGTAGGCCGCCAGCGAGCCCAGGACCAGGCTGATCAGGGAGGCGATGATGGTCACGGCGGCGCTGTTGAGGAACGGCCCGACCACGTCGATCCCGCCGGCCCCGCCGAAGATGTTCCTCCACCCCGTGGTGCTGGGCTCGTACTGCACCCAGGGGATGTAGGTCGCGCCGCCCTGGACCCCGTTGGCGGTCTTGAAGCTGGTGGTTGCCGCCCACAGGAACGGGCCCACGACGAAACCGGCCCACAGGGCGATGACGCTGTACTTGAACGTCAGGTACAGGCGCGACATCAACGGTCTCCCTTGACCTTGAAGGCCCGCGCGAGCAGGGCGGCGATGACCGTCAGGGTGACGATCATGAGGATCAGATAGGTCAAGGACAGCGCGCCGGCGTACCCGGTCTGCTGCTCCTTGAGCCCGCGGATGTAGAGGTAGTAGCCGGGGCTCTCGGTGGCCGAGCCCGGTCCGCCCGAGGTGAGCACGTACACGGTGTCGGAGATCTTCGAGGCCTCGATGAGGCGGATGATGATCGCCGTGACCGACACCGGCCCCATCAGCGGGAAGGTCACCTTCCAGAACGTCCGCCAGACACCCGCGCCGTCGATGGCGGCGGCCATGAAGGGCTCCTTGGGCAGGCTGAGCAGCCCGGCCAGTAGGAGCAGGAACATGAAGGGCGTCCACTGCCACACCTCGACGGTCATCAGCGCGAACAGCGCCGGGCCGGAGTCGGTGAGCCACTTGACCGGCCCGATGCCCACGACGCCCAGCAGGTCGTTCAGCGGCCCGAGCGACTCGTTGAAGATGGTCTGCCAGATGGCGGCCATCACCACCGGCGTGGTCATCATCGGGACGAGGAACAGCACCCGCCACAGCCGTCGGGCGCGCACCTCCCGCCACACGAGCAGCGCGACACCGAAGCCGATGACGTACTGCAGCAGCACCGTCCCACCGGCGAGCAGGACCAGGCGCAGCACCGAGGACCAGAAGCGGCCGTCGCTGATGAGCTTGGCGTAGTTGGCGCCGCCGACGTAGTCCATCACCGGGCTGCTCACGTTCCAGCTCGAGAAACTGACCCGGATCGTGTACAGCAGCGGGAAGATGATGATCACCACCAAGGTGATCAGCCCGGGCAGCAGGAACATCGCCTTGTGCCGGCGCAGGCCGTCCATCACGCTCCTTGCCGAAGGGGAGGTGCCGGGCGGACAGGCCGGCCCGGTCGAGCCGGCCTGTCCGCGGGGATCTCAGGTCAGCCGTTGTCCTCGAGCTTGACCACGTTGCGGTAGGCCTCCTGCACCGGCGTCGTCGTCCTCCGTGACGCCCACATGCTGGGCCGGGAGCTGCAACACGGGGTCTCGACCGTGCTGGGCAGACCCGACGCCGGTCGGACGGCGCAGGTGGTGATGACCCGGGAGGGGTCCCTGCACGGGCCCGGTGACCAGCTGGACGGGCTGTTCGAGGCTCGGATCGAGGTCCCACCAATCCGCCATCGCGGCGACGACATCGATCAGCTCGTGCGCCACTTCCTGCGCCGCTACTGCCCGGGCGGTGGGATAACCTGCTCGGCAGCTGCTCTGGCAGCTCTGCAGCAGTGCCCCTGGCCGGGCAACATCCGACAGATCGACGCCGTCGTCCGCGACCTGGTCCGACGACAGCCCGGTCGGGTCATCCAGAAGGAGGACCTGCCCCCGGAGTGCCGGGTGTCCTCGCGCGCGGTCCTCACCCCCATGGAGGCGCTGGAGCGCGACGCAATCCTGCGCGGACTGGAGGACCTGGACGCCAACGTGCAGCGCACCGCGCAGTCGCTGGGCATCTCGAGGGCCACGATGTACCGCAAGATGCGCCGTTACGGGATCGCCCCGTCGACCCTGTCGTGATTGGCCTGGTGACCGTGGCGGCAAGCCCAGCAGCCCCTTGAAGCCCGGGACCGAAGTGCGGCGCCGCCGACCGCCACGGCCAGCAGCTCATGCCGGCCGGTCGAGCAGGTGACGCCGAATTGCGGGCGCCCGATCCTTGGCCAAGTACCTTGACCAAGTCGGGCCTGTGCACGTACCGTTGCCCTCGTGGTGACGGTGGGTGTGGGTGAGGCCAAGACCCAGCTTTCGCGTTTGCTGCGCGCCGTCGAGCAGGGCGACGAGGTGGTCATTCAGCGGGACGGGCGCCCGGTCGCGAGGTTGGTGCCTGCCGTGCCCGGCGGCCGGCGGTTCGGCCAGTTCACCGGCGTCCTGCACGTGCCCGAGGACTTCGACGACCCGCTCCCGGATGCGGTACTCGGCTTGTTCGAGTGAGGTTGCTGCTCGATACGCACGTCTGGCTGTGGCTGCTCGGGGACGTCGACCGGCTGTCGGTCGACGCCGTCGCGGCGCTGGCGAACGCCGACGACCTCGTGCTGTCGGCCGCCTCCGTCTGGGAGGTGACGATCAAGCACGGGCTGGGCAAACTCCCGCTCCCCGTCCCCCTCGTCGACGTGGTCGCCACCTCCTACGGCAGCGCCGGCATGCGGCCCTTGCCGGTCGAGGCCAAGCACGCCGTGGCTGTCGGCGACCTGCCGGGCCTGCACCGCGACCCGTTCGACCGGCTGCTGGTCGCGCAGGCTCGCGTCGAGGGACTGACCTTGGTCACCACTGACCCCCGCGTCCAGGGCTACGACGTGTCCGTGCTCCCGGTGTGACTCGGCCTGCTTTTCGGTGCCGCTACTCCACCACGTCGTACACCTCGAGCGCCGGCCTCGCCAGCAGCCGGTCGGCCATCTCCTGCTTCAGGACGGTCAGGTGGCGCTCCTCGTCGGCGCTTCGATCCGCCTTGCGCGCCAGGGCGACGAGCTCGTCGGTGACCAGGCCGTCCCGGACGACGAGCGTCACGGCGCGGTTGCGGTAGCCGAGCACGAAGACGTACCGCTCGACGGTCGGCCCCCGCTCGACCCGCGCGAGGGCGGGGTCGACGAGGTAGCGGCCGGCACTGACCGCGCGCGTGACCATCTCGAAGGCGTCCCGGGCACCCGGACCCTCGAAGGGTGTCTGCACACTGATCTCGCGCCGCTCGACGGGGCCGTCGGGGTCGAGCAGCGGCAGCGCGCGTTCCAACACCTTGAAGGCGTGCGCCACCCCGCCAGGGGCCTCCGGGCCGTGGTAGCTCATGAGGTCCTGGAACGTGTAGGCGAGCAGCTGCCCCTGGTCGACCACCTGCAGCATGGTGTCGGCCGTCGACCCGGGCGGCGCGCTCATCGCAGGCTCCTCACCGTCGCGTCCGACACCCAGGGCAGGAACTCCCCGCTGCGGAAGGTACCGGACAACGGCCGGGCGCGGCCGGCGCCACCGGCCGGTGGCGCACACTGGATGTCCCTGCCACGAGAGGAGTGCCGGTGAGCCTGGGCCAGCGGCTGTCCGCCCTGTTCAAGGGGCGGTCCGAGGACGACCCACGCGAGGCGCTCGCCGCGTCGTACGACCGGCAGCTCGCCCTGCTCCAGCGCACCCGGCGCGGGGCGGCCGACATCACGACGTCCCGTAAGCGGCTCGAGCTGCAGCTGCGCCAGCTGCAGGCGCGGGCGGACGACCTGCACGCGCAGGCCGGCGCTGCCGTGGCCGCCGGCCAGGACGACCGGGCCCGCGAGCTGCTCGTGCAGCGTGCGGCGCTGGTCCGTCAGGTGGAGGATCTGGCGCCACAGGAGGCGCAGGTACGCGCGCAGGAGGAGCAGCTGCAGGTGCAGGTCGCCCGGCTCGCGGCCAAGGTCGAGGCCTTCCGCAGCCAGCAGCAGGCGCTGGCCGCCGGCTACACCGCCGCGGAGGCGCAGGGCGAGATCGCCGCCGCGATGTCGGGAGTCGACGAGGAGCTGGGCAGCGTGGGGTACGCGGTGCAGCACGCCAGGAGCCGCACGGAGCAGATGCAGGCCCGGGCCGGCGCGCTCGAGGAGCTCGCTGCCCTGCAGGCCGACGCGCTCTCACCGGGTGACGCCGCGCAGCGCCGGCTCGAGCAGCTGTCCGGTGGCGGCGTCGAGCAGGACCTGGCGCGACTGAAGAGCCAGCGGCCGCTGCCGGCGGCACAGCCGGCGGTGACCGGGCCCGACGGGCAGGCGCAGTCGTGATCGTCCGTATCCTCGGTGAGGCACAGCGCGACCTGCCGGACACGGCGCTGGAGGAGCTGAACGCCCTCGACCGGATCGCCGAGCAGGCCGTCGACGCCGGCGACCAGGCCGCCTTCACGGCGGCCCTGCACGACCTGCTCGCGGCCGTGCGGCAACGAGGCACACCGGTGGCCGACGAGGTGCTCGTGCCGTCCGACCTCGTGCTGCCCCCGCCGGACGCGACCGTCGACGAGGTACGGGCGCTGTTCGACGGCGACGGGCTGGTGCCCGGATGAGCCGCCGCGGACGCTACGCCGCCGACCGCGAGCTGACCACCCGGATGCTCGCCGTCGTCTTCCTGCTCGGCCTGCTCTACGTCGTCGCCATCGGGGTGCTCATCGGCGCCGGCATCTCGCCGGTCGCCGTCCTGCTCGTCGTCGGCGGGTTCTTCGTCTTCCAGTACGTCGCGAGCGACCGGATCGCGCTGTACGCCATGAACGCCCGCGTGGTGGAACCGCACGAGGCGCCCGAGCTGCACGGCGTGATCGACCGGCTGGTCGCGCTGTCCGACACCCCGAAACCGCGGGTCGCCATCGCCGACAGCGACGTCCCCAATGCCTTCGCCGCCGGGCGCAGCGCGCGCCGGGCCGTCGTCTGCGTGACGACCGGACTGATGCGCCGGCTGGACGACGCCGAGCTCGAGGGCGTGGTCGCCCACGAGCTCTCGCACGTCGCCCACCGCGACGTCGCCGTCATGACGGTCGCGTCGTTCCTCGGCGTGCTGGCCGGTTTCCTCACCCGGTTCGCGCTCCACTCGATGGCCTGGGGCGGCGTGCCGCGCGGCGGGCGGGGCAACGACAGGAGCGGCGGCGTACCGGTGATTCTCGTGGTGGTCCTGGTGTCGGTGGTCGTCTACGCCGTGAGCTTCGTGCTCATCCGCACCCTGTCGCGCTACCGCGAGCTGTCCGCCGACCGGGCCGCGGCGCAGCTCACCGGCCGCCCGTCGGCACTGGCCTCCGCGCTGACGAAGGTGTCGGGCGAGATGGCGCGGGTGCCGACCCGGGACCTGCGCGAGGCCGAGCCGTTCAACGCCTTCTTCTTCACCCCCGCCCTCGCCCAGGGCTTCAGCCTGTCGTCGCTGTTCGCCACGCACCCCCCGCTGGAGAAGCGGCTGGCCCAGCTGGCGTCGATGTCCGGCAGCCCGTGAAGTTCCTCGACGCGCTGCTCGGCCGCAGCAGGCCGGTGGCACCGGACCTCGACGCGTTGTTCTCCCTCCCGGCGGCCGCCGTCGGGCTGGCGGCGGCCATGGACCTTCAGCCGACCGGTGTCGGTGCGGTCTGCATCAAACCGGCCGAGGGCGCGGACTTCGGCCGGGCCCACGCGCAGGTGGCGGCGCTGCTGCAGCTCGACGCCGCCGCACCGGTCGAGCAGACGACCGACGCCTTCGGCTACGCCTGGACGACCGCGAGACCGGGCGCCGACCGGCTGGCCGACGTGGTGACCGGCCTGCACGCCGCCAACACCACGTACGAGAGCGCGGGGTTCGGTCCGGGGCTGCTCTGCTCGCTGGTGGGCTTCACCGGGCAGCTCGAGGGCCGGACCCGGAGCGTCGGGCTGGTCTACCTCTACAAGCGGGGGACCTTCTACCCCTTTGCCCCGCTGGGCGGGCAGCAGCGCGACACCGCTCTCGAGCTCCAGCTCCGGGCGGCGGTGGCCGGCGACCTGCGGGTCGAGCCCGACCTGTCGCGCTGGTTCCCCGTCTGGAGTGCGCCCGGCCTGTAGACCGTCGCCGCGGCCTCCTCCGGAACGCGGCCTGCTGCCGCACCCAGCCGTCGCTCAGAAGCGGACGTAGTCGTACTCCACGGGCATGTCGTTGATGCCCTGCGGCGGCGGCGCGATCCAGCTGGCGAATCTGCCCTCTTCGTACTCCGGCTTCATCAGCTCGGCGACCTGCGCACGGTCCTCGCCCGAGGGCAGCCAGTCGCTCTCACGCGTCTGCCAGGTGGCGTCGTCGAGCACCTCGCCCATCGGGCTGAGGTGGTGGCCGGCGTAGGCACCGACCTTGCGGAAGAAGCCTTCGTGCGGAAGCGTCAGCCGCTCCTGCAGACCGGCGTCCTCGAGCGCCTGGTTCCAGCGACGGACGCCGTTCTTGCAGTCGGCGACGTACTCGTCGCGCAGGTCGAGGTTGAGCGCGCCGAGCAGCGGCACCGTCTGCTGCACGATCTGGCCGTCCCGCACCACGTTCATCTGCCGCTCCAGACCGAGCAGCGTGTGGTCGTCCTTGCGGCGGGTCTCGCCCCAGCGGCCCTTGAGCCCGGAGGTGAAGTAATTGCCCGCGTTGGTGCTCTGCTCCGAGCCGAAGAGGTCCATCGAGACGGCGAACTGGAAGTTGAGGTACTTCTGGATGACCGACAGCGGGATGCCGCCGTACGGGAACACGTCGTCGGTGCCGTGCTCCTTCATGAGCTGCGCCGTGCGCTCCACCGTTCGCTGGACACCGGTCGTGCCGACGAACATGTGGTGCGCCTCCTCCTTGAGCATGAACTCGCAGGTGCGCGCCAGCGGGTCGAAGCCCGACTCCTTCAGCGTTCCGAGCTGGTACTTGCCGTCCCGGTCGGTGAAGTAGGTGAACATGAAGAACTGCAGCCAGTCGGTGGTGTCCTCGTTGAAGGCGCCGAGGATCCGGGGCGCGTCCACGTCGCCGGAGTTGCGCTTGAGCAGCTGCTCGGCCTCCTCGCGTCCCTCACGGCCGAAGTAGGCGTGCAGGAGGTAGACCATCGCCCAGAGGTGCCGGCCCTCCTCGACGTTGACCTGGAACAGGTTGCGCATGTCGTAGAGCGACGGGGCCGTGGCGCCCAGGTGGCGCTGCTGCTCGACCGAGGCCGGCTCGGTGTCTCCCTGGATGACGATGAGGCGCTGCAGCTCGGCGCGGTACTCGCCTGGGACCGTCTGCCAGGCCAGCTCACCCTTGTGCTGGCCGAACGCGATGCGCCGCTCCGGGTCCCGCTCGGCGAGGAAGATCCCCCAGCGGTACTCCTCCATCGGGACCCGGTCGAAGTGCGCCCAGCCGTCGCGGCCGACGGCGATCGCGGTCCGCAGGTAGACGTCCTGCGTCGGAACGGCCGGCCCCAGCTGCTTCCACCAGTCCAGGAACTTGGGCTGCCAACCCTCGAGTGCCCGCTGGAGCCGTCGGTCGTTGGCCAGGTCGACGTTGTTCGGGATGCGCTGCGAGTAGTCGATCGAGCTCAGTGGCCCGCTCGGCGCCGGCGCGTCCCCCGTCTGTGCGATCGGTGCGGTCATGCTGTCCACCCTCCAGAGCTGGGCCACAAGTCCTACGCTGTTGTGTCGCTGCGTCATGAGTGTGTAGCACGTTGCGCGGATGCGCAAGCCCTCGGCGCGTCAGCGCGGCCCGCGGCGCCGGCTCAGGCGTCGGCCACCACTTCGCTGCGCGTGCCGTCCCCACCGCAGGTGGCGCAGCGTGCGCCGTCCACCCGGCCCGTGCCGGCACAGTCGGGGCAGACGTTCTCCCCGACGTGGGGGTCGCTGCTGTCCTGCGCCCCGGCCGCCGCCGGGACCTCCTGCGGCGACTCCGGGCTGCTCACACCGCCTCCAGCAGCACGGCGATCCCCTGGCCGACCCCGATGCACATCGTGACGACCGCCCGTCGCGCACCGCGGTCGGCGAGCTCGAGGGCGCTGCTGAGGGCGAGCCGGGCCCCGCTCATCCCGAGCGGGTGGCCGAGAGCGATGGCGCCGCCGTGCGGGTTGACGTGCTCGGCGTCGTCGGGCAGCCCGAGCCCCCGCAGCACCGCCAGTGCCTGCGCGGCGAACGCCTCGTTGAGCTCCACGAGGTCGACCTCACCGATCTTCACACCGGCGCGATCGAGCAGCTTGCGGGTCGCCGGCTCGGGGCCGATGCCCATCACGCGCGGCGGCACACCGACGGCGGCCATGGAGGTGACCCGGGCCAGCGGCGTCAGGCCGTACCGCTCCACCGCCCGCTCCGACGCCACCAGCATGGCGGCCGCCCCGTCGTTGACACCGGAGGAGTTGCCGGCCGTGACGCTGCCGCCCGCGAACAGGGGACGGAGCTTGCCCAGCGCCTCCAGCGAGGTCTCCCTGGGGTGCTCGTCCCGCTCCACGAGGACGGGATCGCCCTTGCGCTGCGGCACCGGCACCGGCACGATTTCGCGGGCCAGCCGCCCCGCCGCCACCGCACCCGCCGTCCGCTGCTGCGACCGCAGGGCGAAGGCGTCCTGGTCCGCCCTGGACACGCCGTAGTCGTCGGCGACGTTCTGTGCGGTGCCGGGCATCGAGTCGGTGCCGTGCAGCCGCTCCATCTCCGGATTCACGAACCGCCAGCCGATGGTGGTGTCGTGCACCTCGGCCGCTCGGGAGAACGCCGTCTGCGCCTTCGGCAGGACGAACGGCGCGCGCGACATGCTCTCCACGCCGCCGGCGATCATCAGGTCGGCGTCGCCGGCGCGGATCGCGCGCGCCGCGGTGCCGAGTGCGTCCAGCCCCGATCCGCACAGGCGGTTCTGGGTGCCGCCGGGGACCTCCACCGGGAGCTCGGCCAGCAGGGCCGCCATCCGGGCCACGTTTCGGTTGTCCTCGCCCGCCTGGTTCGCACAGCCCATCAGCACGTCGTCGACGGCGGCCCAGTCCACGCCGGGCAGCCGTGCGGTGAGCGCGCGCAGGACGTGGGCGGCCAGGTCGTCCGGGCGCACCGCCGCGAGCGCGCCGCCGTAACGGCCGATCGGGGTGCGCACCCCGTCCACGAGATAGGCGACGTTCACGTAGTTCCTCCTGACATCGGGTAGCGCAGCGGGTCCTACGCCGACTGGGCCTGCGCCCGCACCGCGCGCAGCAACTCCTCGCTGACCTCGTCGGTGCTGGCCGTGCCACCGAGATCGGCCGTGCGTACGCCGGTGTCGGCCAGCACCTGCTCCATCGCCGCCAGCACGACCGCGGCCGCGTCCGGATGTCCCAGATGGTCCAGCATCATCGCTCCCGACCAGACCTGCCCGAGCGGGTTGGCCCGCCCCTGGCCGGCGATGTCGGGTGCCGAACCGTGCACCGGCTCGAACATCGACGGGTACTCCCGCTCGGGATTGAGATTGGCGCTGGGCGCGATGCCGATGCTGCCCATGACGGCCCCGCCGATGTCGGTGAGGATGTCACCGAACAAATTCGACGCGACCACGACGTCGAAGCGCCCCGGATCGAGCACGAACATCGCGGCCAGAGCATCCACGTGGTACTCCGCCAGCTGCACGTCCGGGCGCTCCGCAGCCACCTCGCGTACCACCTCGTCCCAGAACGGCATGGTGTGCAGGATGCCGTTGGACTTGGTGGCCGAGGCCAGCCGGCCGGAGCGGGCCTGCGCCAGGTCGAGTGCGTAGCGGGTCACCCGCTCGATCCCCAATCGTGTGAAGACCGACTCCTGGATCGCCAGCTCGCCGGGCGTGCCCCGCCCGAACCGGCCGCCCATCTCGGAGTACTCCCCCTCGCTGTTCTCGCGGACGACCAGCATGTCGATCGCCGCGACGTCCCGCAGCGGGCTGGTCATCCCGCGCAGCAGCTTGACCGGCCGGAGGTTGACGTACTGCCGGAAGGCCCGGCGGATCGGGATGAGCAGTCCCCACAGCGACACGTGGTCGGGCACGCCGGGAAAGCCGACCGCACCGAGGAACACCTGCTCGTGCTCCGCCAGCTGGGCGATGCCGTCCGCCGGCATCATCGCCCCGGTGCGGTCGTAGCGCTCGCAGCTCCAGTCGTACTCGGTCCAGTCGAAGCCGAAGCCGTACGCGCGGCCGACCTCCTCGAGTACCCGCTGAGCGGGCGGCAGCACCTCCTTGCCGATGCCGTCGCCGGGGATGACCGCGATGCGGTGGGTGGTCACGGGCGCTCCTGGTCCGGAGTCAGTTGACGAGCGTGAGGGCGAGGGCCGGCACGTAGGTGACGACGAACAGCGCCGCCAGCAGGACGAGGGCGGTGGGAATCGCCGCGCGGGCGACCTGCAGGACGCTCATGCCGGTCAGGCCGCTGGCGACGAAAAGATTCAGCCCGAGCGGTGGGGTGATCATGCCGATCTCGAGATTCATGATCATGATGATGCCCAGGTGGATCGGGTCGACGCCGAGCTCGAGCGCGATCGGCAGCAGGATCGGGGCGATGATCAGGATGGCGCTCGAGGTCTCCATGAACGCCCCGACCACGAGCAGCAGCAGGTTGACCACGAGCAGGAAGGCCCACTTGTTGAGCTCGAGCCCGAGCAGCCCGGCGGCGACCTGCCCGGGGATCCGCTCGCTGGTGAGCACGAAGGTGAACAGGATCCCGTTCGCGATGATGAACATGATCATCGCCGACGTGCGGGCCGAGCCCAGCAGGACGCTGCCGAGGTCTTTGACACTGATCTCGCGGTAGACGAACAGCGCCAGCAGCAGGGCGTACAGCACGGCCATCGCGGCCGCCTCGGTCGGGGTGAAGATGCCCCCGTAGATTCCGCCGAGCACGAACACCGGCAGCAGCAGGCTCAGCGCCGCGTCGCGTATTGAGCGGGTGCGCTCCTTGCGCGACAGGACGATGGCGTTCTCCCCCGTCCCGTAGCCGCGCCTGCGTGACACGACGATCACCATGATCAGCAGGAGCAGCCCGGCGAACAGGCCCGGCAGGATGCCGGCGACGAACAGGTCCCCGATCGACTCCTCGGTGGCGATGCCGTAGACGATGAGCGGGATCGACGGCGGGATGAGGATCCCGAGCGAGCCAGAGGTGGCGATCAGCCCGGTGGAGAAGCGCTTGTCGTAGCCGCTCTTGATCATGCCCGGGATGAGCAGCGTCCCGACGGCGACCACCGTGGCCGGGCTCGACCCGGAGATCGCGGCGAAGAAGACGCAGGAGAGCACCGCCGTCATCGCCAGTCCGCCGCGCAGGTGCCCGACGAGGGCGTTGCTGGCCTCGATGAGCCGCCGGCTGATGCCGCCGCGGCTCATGACGTTGGCCGCGAGGACGAAGAACGGGATCGCCATCAGCGGGAAGTTGTTGAGCGCGTTGACCAGCGTCTCGGACGGCTGGGTCAGCGGCGTCGTCGTGAAGTAGAAGAAGTACGCGAACGCGGTGAGCCCCAGCGCGACGGCGATCGGCACGCTGGACAGCAGCAGGACGAACAGCGCGAGGCCGATGAAGACGGTTTCGCTCACGGCCGCGTCTCCTTCGGGTCGATGACCTTCTCGGGGTCGACGTGGATGCCGAGGCCCTCGGCCTCGGCCTCGAGCACGGTCTTGGCCGCCTCGGGGTGCGGATCCCTGCCGGTGAGTTGGCGAAACAGCACCTCGAGCATGCGCAGGAACATCAGCGTCAAGCCGAGCGGAAGCGCGAAGTACACGACCCAGAGCGGCAGCTTCAGCGCCGGCGTGACGGTGTTGCTCGCGGCCGGCTCGAACAGCAGCACCCACCCGTAGCCGCCGATGACGCCGAGGTAGACCAGCGTGAGCAGGCTGGCGGCCACCTGGACGGCGAGCCGCGCCCGGCCTTTGAGCAGGAGCGGCAGCAGATCGACCCGGACGTGCTCGTCGTGCCGGAGCGTGATCACCGCGCCGACGAACACCGACAGCAGGACGAGATAGATCACCGCCTCCTCCGACCAGAAGATCAGGATGTTGAAGACGTAGCGCATGACCACGGCGATGATCGCGAGGGCGGCCGCTGCCGCCAGCGCCGCACTTGCGACCACGTTCTCCACCACCGTCAGGGTCCGGCCCAACCGGTGCACCCGGTGCTCCTCTCACGCGAGACGGGGACGACCACCCGGGCCGTCCCCGCCTGCTGCGACGTGGGGTTCTACTGCTGCTCTGCGAGCAGCTCGTCGATCAGGTCCTTGCCGATCACGTCCGCGTGCTCCTGCCACACCTTCGGTACGACCGCATCCTTGAAGGCCTTGCGCTGCGCCTCGTCCAGCTCGGTGATCGTCGTGGTCTTGGCGTCCACGATCGTCTGCTTGGCATCCTGGTTGATCTCGGCAGCCACCTCGCGGTTGTACTCCGAGGACTCCTGCGCCGCGGCGTCCACGGCCTCCTGCAGGTCATCCGGCAGGCTGTCGTAGAACTCCTGGTTCACCACGAGCACGTAGCCGATGTAGCCGTGGTTGGACTCGGTGATGAACTTCTGCACGGTGTGCATGTTCTGCGACTCGATGTTGGAGTACGGGTTCTCCTGGCCGTTGACGACGCCCTGCTGGAGGGCGTTGTAGACCTCGGCGAAGGCCAGGGGGGTGGAACCGGCACCCCAGGCGGAGAACTGGCTGCGCAGCACGTCCGACGGCTGGATCCGGAACCGCAATCCCTTCAGGTCGGCCGGCGCGGTCATCTGCTTGTTCGACGACAGCTGCTTCAACCCGTTGTCCCACAGGTTGAGCACCTTGATGTTCTTCGTCCCGAGCGCTTCGTTCTCGAAGATCGCCTTGCCGGCGGCGGTGCCGGGCGAGGCCACCTCCGGGATGTCCTCGACGCTGCCGAACAGGAACGGCAGGTCCAGCACCTGGAGCTGCGGGGCGATGGTGGTGAACTTCGCGCTTGCGGGGGCGAGCATCTGGACCGCCCCCGACTGGAGCGCCTGCAGCTCGTCCTTGTCGCCGTACAGCTCGGAGTTGGGGTAGATCTCGACGGTGATGCGGCCGTCGCTCTCCTGCTCGAGGACCTCCTTGAACTTCTCGGCCGCCTGGCCCTTGGGCGTCTGCGGCGTGACGACGTGCGCGAACTTGATGGTGTAGCTCTGCTCACCCTCGGCGCCGCCTCCACCCCCGCCGCGAGCGCCCCCGCAGGCAGTCAGGGTCACGGCCGCCAGCGCGACGACAGCCGCGAGACCTTGCCTACGCGTCAGTTGCTTCACGTGCACACTCCTCGTCGTTCCCGCCGCCACAGGCAGCGGGTGGGTGAGTCCTGGTCCGCTCCGGAAAAGGCGTGACTCGCGCCAGCGCGCGGGCGACGTCACAGGAGCAGGTCAGATTGTACGGCCCTCGGCCGGGTCCCCCGGACGCTGCGCGAGCAGCCCCGGGCCGATCTGCAGGACAGTGTCGCGGAAGGCCGCCGCGGCAGGTGGGCCGGCCCCCGCCCGCCGCCACACCAGGCCGAGGACGCGGGTGGTGTGGGGCTGGGTGACCTCGAGCTCCACCACGGAAGGGGCAGCGCCGGCCGGGTCGGGCGGCAGCAGCGCCACGCCCAGTCCGGCTGCCACCAGGCCGCGTACGGTGTCGATCTCCTCACCCTCGAACGCGAGCTTCGGCACGAACCCGGCGGCCAGGCACCAGGCGTCGGTGGTGGCGCGCAGCCCGTAGCCGCGTCCCAGTCCCACGAACTGCTCGGGTGCCGCCTCGGACAGCTGCAGCCGGCGACGGTCCGCCAGCGGGTGGCCCTGGGGGACGACCAGGTGCAGCCGCTGCTCGTGGAGAGCGGCCGACACCAGGTCCGGCTCCTGCGGGAGCGGCGAGGTGAGGCAGAGGTCGAGCATCCCGGCCCGGAGCAGCTCCAGCAGGCCGTCGTGCCCGCGCTGCACCAACTCGAAGCGCACGGCAGGACGCTCCTGCCGGAACTCCCTCAGCAGTTGGGGCACGGCCGCACCGCCCAGGGTGTGCAGGAACCCGAAGGCGACCCGGCCACCGTCCGGTCCGGCATGCTCGACCACCGCGCGCAGGCCCGCCTCGAGGTCGGCCATCGCGCGTTCGACGTGCTCGAGCAGCAGCGCACCGGCGCGGCTCAGCCGCAGCGTCCGGCCCGTGCGCAGGAACAGTGCACTGCCGAGGTCCCGCTCCAGCCGGGCGATGCTGCGGCTCAGCGTCGGCTGCGGGACGCCGATCGCCTCGGCCGCCCTCGTGACGTGCTCGGCGCGCGCCACCGCCACGAACTGCCGCAGCCTGGGGGCGAGCGCGGACAGCAGTCCGTCCAGGTGGCGGTCCTCATGCTCGGCGGACATGGGTGGAGACTCTTTCATGTATTGGACGCATAGCGGCGATGGGGTCCACCATGGACCTGATGACGCCGGCGCCCCCTGCCCCCACCTGGACCGGTCATGCCCGCGGAACGGCCGGCTACCGCCGGCTCGTCGGCGCGATCTGGGCGGCGGGCGTCGGCTCGTTCACGCTGCTCTACTCCCCGCAGGCGCTGCTGCCGCTGTTGTCGCAGGACCTGCAGGTACCGCCCTCCACAGCGGCACTGGTGGTGTCGGTGGCGACCGGGACACTCGCGCTGGCGCTGGTCCCGATGAGCGCCCTGGCGAGGCGGTTCGGCCGCACCCGGCTGATGACCGTCGCGCTGACGACGGCTGCGGTGCTCGGGCTGCTCGCGCCGCTGGCGCCCTCCCTCGAGGTCCTGCTGGTGCTGCGGGCCCTGCAGGGCGTGGCGATCGCGGGGCTGCCGGCGCTGGCCATGGCGCACCTGTCCGAGGAGGTCCAGCCGGGCGCCGTCGGGGGCGCCATGGGTCTCTATGTCGCCGGCAACACCGTGGGCGGGCTGTCCGGACGGCTGCTGTCGAGCACGGTGGCCGATGCCGCCGGCTGGCGGGCCGGCATGGCGGCGGTGGGGCTGCTGGCCCTGCTGTGCGTCGTCGCCTTCCGCGTCCTGCTGCCACCGCCGACGGCGGCAGCGGCCACCTCCGGCCACGGCGTGCTGCTGGGCCATCTCGCACGGCACCTGCGTGACCCGGGGGTACGCCGGCTGTGCCTGACCAGCTTCTTCGGGATGTCGGCCTTCGTGACCGTCTACAACTTCCTCGGCTACCGGCTGCTGCAGGAGCCGTTCGGCCTGTCGCAGACGCTGGTCGGGCTCGTCTTCCTGACCTACCTCGCCGGCACCGCGACCGCCCCGCTCGCCGGGCGGCTGGGCGACCGGGTCGGGCGCCGGGCGGTGCTGCTCGGCAGCGCCGTGCTGACGCTGGCGGCGGCATTGCTGACCCTGAGCAACCTGCTGGCGCTCGTCCTGCTCGGGCTGGTCCTGTTCACCGTCGGCTTCTTCGGCGTGCACACCTCGGCCAGCGGGATGGTCGGCAACCGGGCCCGGGTCGGGCGCTCGGAGGCCTCCGCGCTGTACCTGCTCGCCTACTACGCCGGCAGCAGCATCGGCGGCTGGGTGGGCGGCTTGGCCTACGAGCGCGGCGACTGGCCGGGCACGGTGCTCTACGTCGCCGGGCTCACCCTGGTGGGGCTCGGGCTGGCGCTGCTGCTGGGGCGCACGCCGGCGTTGGCCCCGGCGGGCTGAGCCGACCGGCTCAGCCGCCCGGGAGAGACGCCCGGGAGAGACGCCCGGGAGAGACGCTCTCAGGCGCCGCCGGAGCCACCCTCGTGCACGGCGACGCTCGGCTCGATCCCGTCGGCTCCGACGACCTCGCGCCAGGCCTCGAAACCGACCTGGAAGGCCACGATGCCTGCTTCCGGCAAGGCGATCTCGATCGCCTCGAGGATCTCCTGCGGCGTCACACCGAGGTCCAGGGCGACCCGGATGTGACTGGTGATGTGGCCCTTGGATGCCCGCATCACGGTCAGGCTCAGGATGAACAGCAGCTCTTTGGTGCGCCGGTCGAGGGTGCGCTGGTTCAGGTAGGCGGCGTCGACCAGCCCGTTGGCGGCCTGCAGGACGTCGTAGTCCTGCTTGGCCATCACCTTGTGGTAGTCCAGCACGTAGCCGCGCTTTCGGGCCATGTCGTCGATGTAGGCCTGCTTGTCCTGCTCGGTCGCCATGCGGCTCCTTCTCCTGGTGGGGGACGGTCAGTGCAGCTCGGTGCCGGCGCGGCTCTCGACGTACGCCGCGACGTGCGTGTGGTCGGCGTCGGCGGGCAGCGTCCGGCCCGCGGCCGTCCACTCCTCCAGGGCGCCGGCGGACAGCGGTACGGGGGTGCCCGTCTCGTGCGCGAGCTCGAGGGCGGTGCGCAGGTCCTTGACCATCAGGCGCAGCGAGAATCCGGAGTCGAATGCGCGGGACAGCACGAACCGCGCCATCTTCACCTCGGTCGCGTGGTTGCGGCCGGTGGACCGGTTGAGCACGTCGAGCATGACCTGCGGCTCGAGACCGAAGTTGGCGCCGACCGCCAGCACCTCCGAGGCCGCCGCCAGCCCGATCGCGGACAGCAGGTTGTTCAGTGCCTTCATCGCGTGGCCGGCGCCGGGGCCGCCGACATGCGTGACGTCGCCGCCCATCGCGGCGAGCAGCGGCTGCACCCGCGCGTACGCCGCGTCGGTCGCACCCACCATCACCGCGAGCGAGGCGTCGCGGGCCCGGGCGACGCCGCCGGACACCGGCGCGTCGACGTAGTCGATCCCCGCCTCGCCCGCGCGGGCCGCCAGCGCCACGGTGCTCGAGGGCCGCGAGGAGCTCATGTCCACCACGACGGCGCCGGCGGCGAGCCGGGTGAGCAGACCCTGCTCGCCGAGCAGCACGCCCTCGACGGCGGCACTGTCCGGCAGCATCAGGACGACCACCGGGGCGGTGGCGTCGGCCCCGACCGCCGTCGCCCCCAGCTGGTCGGCCAGTGCCCGGGCGCGGGCCTCGTCGACGTCGCGCAGCAGTAGCTCCCGGCCCGAGCGGGCCAGCGCCGTCGCCATCGGCGTGCCCATCGCGCCCAGCCCCACGAACAGGACCGGCCCCTCTGCGGCGACCGTCATCGTGCACCCTCGCTGTCTGCCGTCGTACGGCGGTCGGATCGGTCCGGGCGCTCGACGCCGCTCACGCGAGCAACCCGACGTAGCGCCAGTCGAGCACGTCCCGCGGAGGGTCCGCGGGGCCGGTGCGGGCGGTGACGCGGGAGCGCAGGTGCACCAGCCGGCCACCCGCCGGCCCCGGCTGCACGTCCTCCACGAGCACGGTGCTCTGCAGCGTGTCGCCCTCGCGGACCGGCCCGGTGTGGTCGCAGCCGTGCCACGCCAGCACGGTCACGAGCTCGGGCAGGGCACGCACCGCCTGGGTGAGGGCCAGCCCGATGGTGTGGCCGCCGTAGACGAGGCGGGTGCCGGCCTCGTCGTCGTGGTGGGTGCGGGCGACGTTCAGGGTCAGCCGGGCCAGCTCCGGGGCGCTGGAGACCACGTCGCCACCGCCGACCTGCCACTGGGTGCCCGGCAGGACCTCGCGGCGCAGGGCGGGCGGCAACGTGTCGCGGAAGGGCTCGAGGTCCCAGGCGGCGGCCACCGCACCGGGCTCCTGCACCGCCCGCCCGACGGCCGCGAGGTCGTCCGTGTGCCCGGTCCGCGCCGCCGCGTCGCGCAGCGGCAGCATGGCGCAGCGCCAGAAGTCCAGCACCGTCCGGTCCTGCTGGTCCGCGGTCGTGATCCGCAGCGCCACCAGGCCCGTGGGGGCCCGGTCGGGGCGCGGAGTGTTCTGCCGGAGCCCGACGACCTTGGTGCGCGTGTGCAGGGTGTCGCCGATGGTCGGCGCCCGCCGAAAGGCCAGCCCGCGGTAGAACAGGTTGGCCTTGACGTGATGGGTGACCGGCGTCGACTGCCCGATGGCCAGATCCCACACCAGCGACGGCGGGGCCATCGGGCGCTGCTCGCCGGTGACGTGCCGGCTCAGGTCGGCGTCGAGCGCGAGCCGCAGCCGCTCCCCGACGATGGCCGCGTGCACCGCAGCGGCGCCGTCGGTGAGCGTCGCCGGCGGTGCGGTCTCGAAGACGTCGCCGTGCGTGAGGTCGTCGAAGTAGGGGCCCTCGGCCACCGGGCTCTGCGCCCCCGGGCCCTCGGCCGCCCGGTCGGTCACGCGGACCCCCCCGCGCGGGCCAGCACCCGCCGGGCAGCCACGGCAACCGCCTCGTCGAGCATCTGCCCGTCCAGCAGCGCGGCACCGGCCGCACCCTCGCGGGCGGCCCGGTCCAGCGTCTCGAGCACCGCGCGGGCGTGCTCCACCTGCGCCGGCGCGGGGGTGAAGATCTCATTGAGGGCGTCCACCTGCCGGGGGTGGATCGCCCACTTGCCGTCGAAGCCGAGGTCGCGGGCCCGCTCGGCAGCGGCCGTGAAGGCCTCGTCGACGTGCACCCCGAGGTGCGGGCCGTCCACCGCCTGGACACCCGCCGCGCGGGCCGCGACCAGCACCGCCGACTGCACCGGCAGCCACAGCTGGAGCCGCCGCTCCGGAGCGGCCACGACCCCGAGGGAGGCGGCCAGGTCGGCGTAGCCGAGCACGAGGGCCTCCAGCCGCTCCCCCGCCCGGGCTGTCTCGGAGACGGCGGTGACGCCGGCCGCGCTCTCGATGAGCGCCTGGACGCCGATCCGGGAGCGGCGCCCGCTCCTGGCCTCGACGCCGTCCAGGAGCCGGTCCAGAAAAGCGAGGTCCCCCGGCCCCTCCACCTTGGGCAGGACCAGCGAGCCGGGCAGGACCGGCAGCTCGGCCAGGGCCGCGACGTCCAGGTGGCACCACGGCGAACGAGCCGGGTTGACCCGGACCGTGACGCGCGCGACGTCGGCGTCGGGCAGCTCGCGCAGCACGCCGACCAGCAACTCCCGCGCGCGGTCCTTGCTGCCGGGTTCGACGGCGTCCTCGAGGTCCAGGACGACCTGGTCGGCCGGGCTCTCGAGCGCCTTGGCCATCTTGCGCGCGTCGCTCGCGGGGACGGACAGCACCGAGCGCCGGGACGGCGTCGAGGCGGAAGCGACCTCTGTCACAGGGCCTGCTCTCCTTCCGGGCCTTGCCGCTGCCGGCCAGGCTGGTTACATTGGCCGTACCAATGTAGCCACACGGTACCCCCGAGGAGAAGCCGTTCCCGTCCGCACCGGCCACGAGGAGAGCGCCTACCGGGCGCTGGCCCGCGAGCTACGCGCCGCGCTGCTCGAAGGTCGCTACGGCGACAGTGGCCGGCTGCCCACCGAGGCCGAGCTCGCCCTCAGCCACGGCCTGAGCCGGCAGACGGTCCGGCGCGCGATGCTGGACCTGGTGAGCGAGGGGCTGATCTACCGGATCGCCGGTCGCGGCACGTTCCCGGCGCCGCGGGACTCCCGCTACGTGCGTCAGTTCGGCTCCGTCGAGGACCTCATGGCGCTGTCCCTGGACACTCGGCTGGAGCTCGTGCTCCCGCTGCAGCGCCGGGTGGATCTGGCCGCCGCCGGGCGGCTGCGGCTCGACAGCGACGTCGTCTGCAGCGTCAGCTTCCGGCGGCTGCACGACGGCGTGCCGCTGTGCTTCACCCAGGTGCACCTGCCGCTGGACGTGGGGCGGCTGCTGACCGACGTCCCCGAGCTGCAGGAGGTAGGGGCCACCAGCGAGCACACCGTCCTCGGCCTGCTCGACGACCGGCTCGCCGACCCGGTGCTCGAGGCCGATCAGAGCATCAGCGTCCATGCCGTCCCCGCCGAGGCGGCCGACGTGCTCGGTACCCCCGAGGGCGGGTGCGTCCTGCGGATCGACCGGATCTACACCGACAGCACGTCGCGGCCGGTCGAGCTCGCCACGAACTGGTTCCACCCCGACCGCTACTCCTACCGGGTCCGGCTGCGCCGTTCCGGCAGCTGACACATCACCCGCCCCGACTCCCGTCCACCCCTGGAGGAACCGTGCCGCACCCGGCCGTCGAGCTGGCCCGCTGGGCCACCACGCTCGCACCCACACCGCAGGACCTCGCCCTGGCCGACCGGTCGCTGCTGGACGTGCTCGCCGTGGCGGTCGCCGCCCGGGAGCACCCGATCGTCCCGGTCGTCGAGGAGCTGTCCGAGCCGGCCCGCTGGGCCACGCTCGGGCACGTGCTGGACTTCGACGACCTGCACATGGAGTCCACCACCCACATCAGCGTGGTCTGCGTCCCGGCGGCCCTCGCGGTCGGCGGGGACGCCCGCGCCTACCTGGCGGGCGCCGGGGTGATGGCGCGCCTGGGCACCGCGCTGGGCTGGCCGCACTACTCGGCCGGCTGGCACGCCACCTGCACCGCCGGGGCGCCGGCCGCCGCGGTCGCGGCGTCGGTGGCGCTCGGGCTCGACGCCGAGGCGACCGCCCGGGCGATGGCGCTGGCGTTGCCGGCGGCCGGCGGCGTCCAGCGTGCCTTCGGGACGCACGCCAAGTCGCTGCAGGTGGGCTTCGCGGCTGACGCGGGGGTCCGGGCGGCGCGGCTGGCGGCGGCCGGAGCGTCGGCCGACCCGACCGCACTGGACCAGTGGCTCGCCCTGGTGGGCGGCGACCCGGCCCGCCTCGACCTGTCCGGCCCGGCCGTCCCCGGCGGGCTGGCCGTGAAGGTGCACCCGTGCTGCTACGCGATGCAGCGGCCGATCGCCGCGGTACGCGAGACCGGGCTGGCCGCCCGCGACGTCGTGCGCGTCCGGCTGCGCACGCCCGCCGGCACGGTCCAGCCGCTGATCCACTCCCACCCGACCACCGGCCTCGAGGGCAAGTTCAGCCTGGAGTACGCCGTGGCCGCCGCGCTGCTGGACAGCTTCCCCGGCTTCGCCAGCTTCGAGGACGAGGCCGTCCGGCGTCCCGAGGCGGTCCGTCTCGCCGAGGCGGTCGAGGTCGAGCTGACCGACGGCGGGGACTGGCTGCTGGCCGGGACCTGCGAGGTGGAGCTGGACCTGCGCGACGGCTCGACCGTCCGCACCGTGCTGGAGGTGCCGCCCGGGGCGCCGGGCCGCCCGCCGAGCGGGCCGGAGATGGCCGCCAAGGTGCGGGACTGCGCCGGCCCTCTCGCCGAGGAGGTGCTCGCCGCCACGTGGGCCGACGCCGCCGGCCTGCTGCGCGCACGGCTGGCCCCCCGCACACCGGCACGGGTCGGCTGATGGCACTTCCGCTGGACGGCATCACCGTCGTGACGATCGAGCAGGCGGTCGCGGCCCCCTTCGCGACCCGCCAGCTCGCCGACCTCGGCGCGCGGGTCATCAAGGTCGAGCGGCCGGAGGCGGGCGACTTCGCCCGCGGCTACGACGAGTCGATCCAGGGGCAGTCCAGCTACTTCGTCTGGATCAACCGGTCGAAGGAGTCGCTGACCTGCGACCTCAAGTCACCCGAAGGCCTCGCCGTCGTCGACCGCCTGCTCGAGGACGCCGATGTCTTCGTGCAGAACCTCGCGCCCGGCGCGGCCAAGCGGCTGGGGCTGGACGCGGCGACGCTGCAGACCCGCCACCCGAGGCTGATCGTCTGCGACGTGACCGGCTTCGGCAGCACCGGCCCGTGGTGGGACCACAAGGCCTACGACCTGCTCGTGCAGTGCGAGGCCGGGCTGGTCTCGCTCACCGGACCGCCGGAGTCCCCCGCCAAGGCCGGCATCTCGGTGGCCGACATCGCCGCCGGGATGTACGCCTACAGCGGCATTCTCACCGCCCTGCTGCAGCGCGCGAACACCGGCGTGGCGCCGGCGCTGGAGGTCTCGCTGTTCGAGGCGCTCGCCGAGTGGATGGGCTCGCCGCTCTACTACACCGAGGGCTCCGGCCGGCAGCCCGACCGGGTCGGCATCGAGCACGCCACCATCGCCCCCTACGGCCCCTACACCGCCGGTGACGGCGGCGTCGTGCTCGTCGCGGTGCAGAACGACCGCGAGTGGCGCGCCCTGTGCCGGGTGGTGCTCGGCGACGCCGGCGTGGCCGACGACCCGCGCTTCGCCCGCAACTCCGACCGGGTCGCGAACCGCGCGGCGCTGAACGCGCTGATCAATGGCCGGTTCGGTCAGCTGACGGAGGCCCAGGCCGGCGAGCTGCTGTCCGCCGCGGACGTCGCGCACGCCAGCGTCAACTCCGTCCAGGGACTGCTGGACCACCCGGTCCTCGCCGGCCGCGAGCGCTGGCGGCAGGTGGACACCCCGGGCGGACCGATCCGCGCTCTGCTGCCGCCCACCTCCATCCACGGGGTCGACCCCCGCATGGACCCGGTGCCCGCTCTCGGCGAGCACACCCACGCGATCCTCACCTCCCTCGGCTACGACGAGGAGCGGATCACCCGCCTGCGCCAGAACGGCGCCGTATGAGCTCCCGGAGGACCACATGACCGAACTGAGCAGTGAAGAGCAGCAGATCGTCGAGCTCGTCCGCGACTTCGTGGACAAGGGGGTCAAGCCGGTCGCCAGCGACCTCGAGCACGCCAATGCCTACCCCGAGGCCCTCATCGAGCAGATGAAGGAGATGGGCATCTTCGGGCTCGCCATCCCCGAGCCGTACGGCCACGTCGCGGTGTCGACCCCGTGCTACGCGATGGTCACCGAGGAGCTGGCCCGTGGCTGGATGACCCTCGCGGGCGCGATGGGCGGCCACACCGTGGTGTCCAAGCTGCTGCTCGCGCACGGCACGGAGGAGCAGAAGGCGCACTACCTCCCGCTGATGGCGACCGGCGAGGTGCGCGCGACGATGGCCCTCACCGAGCCCGGCGGCGGCTCGGACCTGCAGGCGCTGCGCACGACGGCGCGCAAGGACGGCGAGGACTACCTCGTCAACGGCACCAAGACCTGGATCACCAACGCCCGGCGCTCGGCACTGCTCGCGGTGCTGGTGCGCACCGACCCGCAGGCCGACCCCCCGCACCGCGGCATGAGCATCCTGCTGTGCGAGCACGGCCCGGGTCTCGAGGTCTCGCGCGACCTGCCCAAGCTGGGCTACAAGGGCGTGGAGAGCTGCGAGCTGTCCTTCAGCGACTACCGCACGCCGCAGAGCTCGGTGCTCGGCGGCGTGGAGGGCAAGGGCTTCACCCAGTTCATGAAGGGGCTCGAGGTGGGCCGGATCCAGGTGGCTGCCCGGGCGACCGGCGTCGCCCGGGCAGCCCTGGAGGACTCGCTGAAGTACGCCCAGGAGCGGGAGAGCTTCGGCAAGCCGATCTGGCAGCACCAGTCGGTCGGCAACCTGCTGGCCGACATGGCCACCAAACTGGCGGCGGCCCAGCAGCTCGTCCAGCACGCCGCCCGCACCTACGACTCCGGCGCCCGCTCGGACCTCGAGGCCGGCATGGCCAAGCTGTTCGCGTCCGAGGCCGCGGCCGAGATCACGCTCAGCGCTATTCGGGTGCACGGCGGCTACGGCTACTCCACCGAGTTCGACGTGGAGCGGTACTTCCGCGACGCCCCGCTGATGATCGTCGGCGAGGGCACCAACGAGATCCAGCGCAACGTGATCGCCGCGCAGCTGGTCAAGCGCGGCGGACTGTAGTCCACGGCCGCAGCCCTCGGCCGCAGCCGGCGGGCCGGCCACCCGTTCTCTCCCCGAAGGACCCGACGTGCCCGACTTCAGCTACACGCCGCTGCTCCCGGTCACGCCGGGCGCCACCCCGTACCGGCTGCTCACCGCCGACGGCGTGTCGACCGTCTCCGTGCTCGGCCGTGACTTCCTGCAGGTCGACCCCGAGGCGCTGCGGTTGCTGGCCCGCGCAGCGCTGCGCGACATCTCCCACCTGCTGCGGCCGTCGCACCTGGCCTCGCTGCGGCACATCCACGACGATCCGGAGAGCTCGCCCAACGACCGGTTCGTGGCGCTGGACCTGCTCCGCAACGCCGCCATCGCCTCCGGCGGGGTGCTCCCGATGTGCCAGGACACCGGGACCGCGATCGTGCTCGGGACCCGCGGGCAGCAGGTCCTGACCGAGGGGCGGGACGCCGAGCACCTGTCGCGCGGGATCTTCGACGCCTACACCTCGCTCAACCTGCGCTACTCACAGCTCGCCCCGCTGACCATGTGGGACGAGGTCAACACCGGCAGCAACCTGCCCGCGCAGATCGAGCTGCAGGCCGGTGACGGCGCGGCGTACGACTTCCTGTTCATGGCCAAGGGCGGCGGCTCGGCCAACAAGTCCTTCCTCTACCAGGAGACCAAGGCGCTGCTGAATCCCGCCTCGATGCTGCGCTTCCTGCAGGAGAAGATCGCCTCGCTCGGTACGGCTGCCTGCCCCCCGTACCACCTCGCCGTCGTGATCGGCGGGACCAGCGCGGAGTACGCGCTCAAGACCGCGAAGCTGGCCAGCGCGCGCTACCTCGACACCCTGCCCGTCACCGGCTCGCCCGGCGGCCACGGCTTCCGCGACCTCGAGCTCGAGGCGCAGGTGCACGAGATCACCCGGCAGATCGGCCTCGGCGCGCAGTTCGGCGGGAAGTGGTTCTGCCACGACGTCCGGGTCGTGCGGCTGCCCCGCCACGGCGGGTCCTGCCCGGTCGCGATCGCCGTGTCCTGCTCCGCGGACCGGCAGGCCCGGGCCCGGATCGATGCCGACGGCGTCTGGCTCGAGGAGCTGGAGGCCGACCCGGCGCACTACCTGCCCGAGGTGACCGACGAGCAGCTCGGCGGCGACGTCCTGCGGATCGACCTCGACCAGCCGCTGGACGCCGTCCGCGCGCAGCTGTCCCGTCTCCCCGTCACGACGCGGGTGTCGCTGACCGGCCCGCTGGTGGTCGCCCGCGACATCGCGCACGCGAAGTTCGGTGAGCTGCTGGACGCCGGGCAGCCACTGCCGGCCTACCTGCGCGAGCACGCCGTCTACTACGCCGGCCCGGCCAAGACTCCGGAGGGCATGGTGTCCGGGTCCTTCGGGCCGACGACGGCCGGCCGGATGGACGGTTACGTGCCGCGGCTGCAGGCCGCCGGCGGTTCGCTGGTGATGCTGGCCAAGGGCAATCGCAGCCGGCAGGTGACCGAGTCCTGCCGGGAGCACGGCGGCTTCTACCTGGCCTCGGTGGGCGGACCGGCGGCCCGGCTGGCCCAGGACTGCATCCGCAAGGTGGAGCTGCTGGAATACCCCGAGCTGGGCATGGAAGCGGTCTGGCGGATCGAGGTCGAGGACTTCCCCGCCTTCGTGGTCGTCGACGACAAGGGCAACGACTTCTACGCGCCGCAGGACACCGGGACGCCGGTCACCATCGGCAGCCGCCCACCCGAGGGCGCCCCGCCGGCAGCCCCGTGACCGGCGCCGGCCGCGCCGCCCAGGCTCCGCCGGCGGCCGTCGGTCGCACCGTTGCCGCCGCCGCGCTGTCGACGGTGCTGGCGTCCCTGCCGGTGTTCCTGCTGGGCGGCCTCGCGGTGCTTGTACGCGGTGAGCTGGGCTTCGGTGAGCTGCAGCTCGGCCTCGCGGTCAGCACCTTCTTCGCGGTGGCAGCGGTGACCGCCGTACCGGCCGGCCGGGTCGCGCACCGGCTCGGTGCACGGTCGACGACGATCCTGGGCGCCTTCCTGTCGGCCGCCGCGTTGGTCGCCATGGCGCTGGCCGGGTCGTACGCCGTGCTGCTGGTGGCGCTGTCCGTCGCGGGCGTGGCCAACTCGCTCGCCCAGATCGGCAGTAACCAGGCGCTGGCCCGGGCCGTCCCGGTCGCCCGCCAGGGCTTGGCCTTCGGCGTGAAGCAGTCCGCGGTACCCGCCGCCACGCTGATCGCGGGGCTGGCCGTGCCCGCCGTCGGACTGACGCTGGGCTGGCGGGCGGCCTTCCTCGGGACCGCGCTGCTGGCGCTGGTCTACCTCCCGCTGGTTCCCCGAGCCGCGCGGCCGGATGCGGCACCGAGCCCGCGGGCCGACCGTACGGGGGACACTGCCGTCCGCGTCCTGGCGCTGCTGAGTCTGGCCGGCGCCCTCGCCTCGGGCGCCGCGAACGCCCTCGGCGCCTTCCTGGTCGAGTCGGCCGTCTCGGTCGGGCTGTCCACCGGCTCCGCCGGGCTGCTGCTCGCCGGCGGGAGCGCGCTCGGGGTCATCGTCCGGCTGCTCGCCGGCTGGCGGGCGGACGCGCGCGAGGGCGGCCACCTGGCGGTCGTCATCGCCATGATCGGTACCGGGGCGGTCGGGATGGCCCTGCTGGCGACCACGTCGGTGCCGATGCTGGTACCGGGGACGGCGCTGGCCTTCGGCCTCGGCTGGAGCTGGCCGGGCCTGCTCACCTTCGCCGTCGTGCGCCTCAACCCGGCTGCGCCCGCCATCGCCACCAGCATCACGCAGACCGGCATCTTCGCCGGCGGTGCGACGGGGCCGCTGCTGTTCGGGCTGCTGGTCGAGGCCTTCTCCTACCGGGTCGCCTGGTCGGTGGCGGCGCTCGCCCTGCTCGGGTCGGCGCTGCTCATGACGGTGGCCCGGCGGGTGCTGCGCCAGGGCCTGGCCCAGCAGCCGCCGGTCGCGCCGTTCCGGCAGCAGTCCTCCGACATGGGCACAGCCGGGCTGGCCCTGGACGACGTGGCCGGGCTGCTCGACGGCCTCGAGGGCGACGAGCGGCGCTCGTGATCCTCGACGCGAGCCCGCGGTCCGTCACGCCGACGACGGAGGTCATCCCATGTGCGGGTAGGTGTGCTCACGCGGCGGCACGAAGGTGGTCTTCAGCGTGCGCGGCGAGGTCCAGCGCAGCAGGTTCAGCACCGAACCCGCCTTGTCGTTGGTACCGCTCTGCCGGGCACCGCCGAAGGGCTGCTGGCCGACGACGGAGCCGGTCGGCTTGTCGTTGACGTAGAAGTTTCCGGCCGTGAAGCGCAACCGCTCGGTGGCCTGCGCCACGGCGTACGGGTCGTCGGCGATCAGTGCGCCGGTCAGCGCGTAGGGAGCCGTCTCGTCGACCAGGTCCAGTGTGCGGTCCCAGTCCCCGTCGTCGTAGACGTGCAGGGCGAGCACGGGCCCGAAGTACTCGCGGGAGAAGGCCTCGTGCGTCGGGTCCTGACCCGCCAGGAGGGTCGGCTCGACGAAGAAACCCTCGGCGTCGTCGGCCTTCCCTCCCGCCAGCACCTCCAGCGCGGGGTCCTGCGCCGCACCGCGCAGGACCGCCGACAGCCGGTCCCAGGCGCGCCGGTCGATGACCGCGCCGCCGAAGTGCCGCAGGTCGCTGACATCACCGTAGGACAGCGAACGCACCTGGTCGGCGAGCGAGTCGCGCAGCCCTGCCTCCCACAGCGAGCGTGGGACATACGCCCTCGAGGCCGCCGAGCACTTCTGGCCTTGGTACTCGAAAGCGCCTCGTACCAGAGCGACTTCGAGCGTACCGACGTCGGCGGAGGGGTGCGCGAGCACGAAGTCCTTGCCACCGGTCTCGCCGACCAGGCGCGGATAGCTCCGGTACGCCGGCAGGTTCGCGGCCACGGCCTGCCACAACTGCCGGAACGTCGCGGTCGACCCGGTGAAGTGGATGCCGGCCAGCTCCGGGTGCGGCACGGCGACCTCGGAGACCGCCGCCCCGTTGCCGGTGACCAGGTTGACGACGCCGGGCGGGAGCCCAGCCGCCTCGAGCAGCCGCATCGTGAAGTGCGCGGCGAGTTGCTGGGTGGGCGAGGGCTTCCAGACGACGGTGTTGCCCATCAGGGCGGGTGCCAGCGGCAGGTTGCCGGCGATGGCGGTGAAGTTGAACGGCGTGATCGCGAGGACGAACCCCTCGAGCGGCCGGTGGTCCATCCGGTTCCACACCCCGGGAGAGGACCTCGGCTGCTCCTCGAGCACCCGGCGGCCGAAGGACACGTTGAAGCGCAGGAAGTCGATCAGTTCGCAGGCACTGTCGACCTCGGCCTGCACGACCGTTTTGCTCTGGCCGAGCATCGTGGCGGCGTTCAGGGTGTCGCGCCACGGCCCGGCCAGCAGCTCGGCGGCGCGCAGCAGGACGGCGGCCCGGTCGTCGTAGGACGTCGCGCGCCAGGCCGGTGCGGCAGCCAGCGCGGCGTCGACGGCGGACCGGACATCGGCCGGTGTCGCCTCGCGGGTGGTGCCGAGGACGGCGGCGTGCCGGTGCGGCTGCACGACGTCGATCGGCGTCCCGCCGCCGACGCGCTGCTCGCCGTCGACGGTCATCGTCAGGTCGACCGGGGTGCTGCCCAGCTCCTTCAGCCGCGCCTGGAGCGACGCCCGCTCCGAGCTGCCGGGGGCGTACGTCCGGACCGGCTCGTTGAGCGGCGGCGGTACGAAGCTGACGACGTCCACGACGGCCATGCTGTCACGGCCCGGGCTAGCGTCACAGTGTGCGCCACGCCCTGCTCCGGGCCTCGTGAGCCCCTCCCGACGGCTGCTGCAGGCGGTCGCGCTGGTGCTCGTGATCCTCGGCGGGACGGCGCTGCTCGCCCGGCTGCCGGCGGGCAGCGTCCCACTGCCGCCGCTGGGACATGCGCCGCAGGACCGGCCCGGCCCGGTGCTGCTGGTACCGGGCTACGGCGGTGCGACCAGCGCGCTCGAGGTGCTGGCCACCTCGCTGCGCGAAACCGGGCGGGAGGCCACCGTCGTGCGGCTGCCCGGCGACGGCACCGGCGACCTGCGGGCGTCGGCGCAGGTGCTGCAGGTGGCGGCCGACGCGGCGCTCGCCGCCGGCGCCCCGTCTGTGGACGTGATCGGCTACAGTGCAGGCGGAATCGTCGCGCGGCTGTGGGTCCGCGAGGCCGCCCACAGCGCCCGCCGGGTGATCACGCTGGGCTCTCCCCACCACGGCACCGAGCTCGCCGCGGTCGGCGCCGCCTTCGCACCCGGCTCCTGCCCGCCGGCCTGCCGGCAGCTGGTGCCAGGCAGTGACCTGCTCGACGACCTGAGCACCGGGGACGAGACGCCTCCGGGGCCGCAGTGGCTGTCGGTCTGGACCATCCAGGACGAGGTCGTGACGCCCCCCGAGTCCGCCCGCCTCGACGGTGCGGTCAACGTCGCTCTGCAGGACCTGTGTCCCGGTTCGGAGGTCACGCACGGCACGCTGCCGACCGGGCCGGTCGTGCAGGCACTGGTCCTGCAAGCGCTCTCGGTCGACGACGTCGCGGCGCCGCAGAGCTGCCCCATGGGCTGAGCGCACAGCCCTCAGCCCAGCTCGAGCAGCGGGCCGATCTCCTGGGTGGCGTACCACTGCAGCTCGTGGCCGTCGGCCTGCTCGACGACGAACGCCGCGTCCTCGCTGCCGAGGTCGGCCTCGACCAGCGCCTCGGCGGCCGCCCGCACGTCGGGCTCGGCGTCCGAGCCGTCCACATGGACCGCCTGCACCAGCCGCAGCGGCACCGGTTCGAGCACCCGCACGGCGGCCCGGTCGACGTCCGGCACCGGCTCGGTCGCACCGACCTCGGCAACGAGGACCACCCGCCGCGGGGGCAGCTCCGGCGACAGCAGCAGGGCGCGGTCCAGCAGCCGGACCGACGCCCGCGCCGCGAGCATCAGCACGGCGTACTCGAGCTCCTCCTCGTCACCCTCGGCGTACCACTCGCGCAGCGCGCCCGTGACGGCATAGCCCGGCAGCGGCGGCTCCCCGAGCGATCCCGCCTCGAGCAGCGTGCGCAGCCCGTGCAGCGTGGACGGCAGGTAGACCCGCGTCACGGCGCCGACGCACCGACCAGCACGGCGAGCGATTCCTCGATCAGCCCGGCCAGCACGTCGATGTCGGGTATCGCGTCGCGGTCGGCGTTCAGCCCGTAGTAGACCCTTCCGTCGTAGGAGTTCAGCCCTATCGAAACGGCCTGCCCCTTGGCCAGCGGCACGACCGGGTACATCTCGAGCATCCGCGCTCCCGCGGCGTACAACGGAAACTGCGGGCCCGGCACGTTGGTGACCACCAGGTTGAACAGCCGCCGGGTGAAGCTGGAGGCGACGCGGGCGCCGAGCGCATGCAGCGTCGGCGGCGCGAAACCCGACAGCTGCACGATCGCCGCGGCCCCGACTGACTGGCCGGACGCCTTGTGGCCCCGCATCGCGAACGACACCTGGTGCAGCCGCATGACCGCGTTGCCCTCGCCGACCGGCAATTCCACGAAGTACGAGGACACCTGGTTGCCGACCGGCCCCCCCTGGCCCTCCGGCCGCACCGACACCGGAACCATCGCGCGAATGGTCGTGGCCGGCGTGACCGCCTCGCCGCGGGTCATCAGCCACGCCCTCAGCGCGCCGGCGACCGTGGCGAGCACGACGTCGTTGACGGTGCCGCCGTGCACCTTACGGACCCGCTTGTAGTCGTCCAGGTCGGTGCGCGCCATCCCGAAGCGGCGCTGCTCGCCGATGCGCACGTTGAGCGGCGAGTCCGGTGCCGGCCGCATGATCGTCCCGACCGAGGAGAGCATGCCGCCCGCGAGGCCGGCGACCTTGCCGGCCGTCGCACGGACGTCCACGGCGGCGACCCGTGCGGTGTCCATCACCTGGGTGGGGCGCTTCACCAGATCGGTCACCGCCCCGACCATGAGCGCTGCGGCGCCGGGCTCACGACGGGGCGACCAGTCGTCCTCGGGAACCTCACGCGGCTCCGGCGTGAGGTCCAGGATCACTGTGCCGATGTCGACCGCCGAGACACCGTCCACCATCGCGTGATGGGTCTTGGTGACGACGCCGACCCGGCCGCCCTGCAGCCCCTCGACGAGGTAGATCTCCCACAGCGGCCGGTGGCGATCGAGCTGGCGGCTCTGCAGCCGGCCGACCAGCTCGCGCAGTTGCGCGTTCGTACCCGGCTTGGGCAGCGCGCTGCGGCGGACGTGGTAGGTGACGTCGAAATCCTCGTCGTCCACCCAGACGGGGTTGGCGAGCCGACCAGGGATCAGCCGCACCTTCTGGCGGTAGCGGGGCACGAGCGCGATCCGCTGGCTGATCAGCTCTACCAGGCGGTCGTAGTCGAAGCCCGCCTCCGGCGGCTCGAAGACCGCGACACCGCCGACATGCATGGCGGTGGTCGGCGTCTCCATGTAGAGGAAGGAGACGTCGAGCGGACTGAGCCGTTCGGCCATCGAAACTCCGATCCTGGTGCGCGTCATGGTCACACAGCCCTGGCCCGGTGCTGCAGCCCTCCCTGCACGCGGGGACACTGGGCCTCTCCGCACCTGAACGAGAAGGGCGCCACGTGGACTTCGAGCACTCGGCCAAGGCCCAGGACTACCTGGGTCGCCTGCAGGACTTCATGGATGCCTCGGTCTTCCCGGCCGAGCAGGCCTACGAGCAGTACCGCCACGAGAAGGGGCCGGCGGACCACACCCTCCCGCCGGTCGTCGAGGAGCTGAAGGCGCAGGCCCGCTCGCGGGGCCTGTGGAACCTTTTCCTGCCGGACGTGTCGGGCCTGACCAACGTCGAGTACGCCGCACTCGCCGAGCTGACCGGCTGGTCGGTGCACATCGCCCCGGAGGCGATCAACTGCGACGCGCCGAACACCGGCAACATGGAGGTGCTGCACATGTTCGGCACCCCGGCGCAGAAGTCGCAGTGGCTCCAGCCCCTGATGGAGGGGCAGATCCGCTCCGCCTTCGCCATGACCGAACCCGACGTCGCCTCCTCCGACGCCACCAACATCTCGACCAGGATCGAGCGGGACGGTGACGACTACGTCATCAACGGCCGCAAGTGGTGGATCACCGGCGCCGCCGACCCGCGCTGCCGGATCCTCATCGTCATGGGCAAGACCGACCCGAACGAGTCGCCGCACCGCCAGCAGTCGATGGTTCTCGTCCCGATCGACACGCCCGGCCTGGAGAACGTCCGGCCGCTGCCCGTCTTCGGCTACCAGGACCAGCACGGTCACAGCGAGCTGCGCTTCACCGACGTCCGCGTCCCCGCGAGCAACCTGATCGCCGGTGAGGGCGACGGATTCATGATCGCTCAGGCTCGCCTCGGCCCGGGGCGCATCCACCACTGCATGCGCTCCATCGGTGCGGCCGAGCGGGCCTTGAAGCTGATGTGCGAGCGGGCGGCGTCACGGGTCGCCTTCGGGCAGGAGATCGCCCGCCAGGGGGTGGTGCGCGAGGCGATCGCCGAGTCGCGGATGCAGATCGACCAGGCCCGCCTGATGACCTTGAAGACCGCCTGGATGATCGACAGGTACGGCGCGAAGGGCGCCCGCTCGGAGATCGCCGCCATCAAGGTGATCGCCCCGCGGGTGGCGCTGGACGTCCTCGACCGCGCCATCCAGATCCACGGCGCCGGCGGGGTCAGCGACGACTTCCCGCTGGCCCGGATGTGGGCCGGCATGCGGACCCTGCGGATCGCCGACGGCCCGGACGCGGTGCACCTGCGCACGGTGGCCCGGCAGGAGCTCGGGAAGTACGCGTCGCGCTGACAGAGCTCGGGGGTGACTAGATGACGCCGGTCTCGCGCAGGGTCCTGAGCTGCTCCGGCGCCACACCGGCGAGCTCGACGAGCACCTCGTCGGTGTGCGCTCCCAGGTCCGGTCCGACTCCGCGCGTGCTCCCGGGTGAGCTGCTGAGCTTCGGCACCACGCCGGGGAAGGCCACCTCACGGACGTCGCCGGGCTCGATCTCGACCTGATGGCGCACGAGCATGTCCCGCGCGGCGTAGTGCGGGTCCTGGAGGATGTCCGCCGCGTCGTAGATCGGGCCGACCGGCACCCTGGCGTCCTCCAGCACCCGCACGACGGTGTCGAGGTCGTGCCGTCGCGTCCACGACGAAATGGCCTCGTCGATCGTGTCGCGATGCCCGACCCGGCCGACGTTGTCGGCCAGCCGAGGATCGTCGGCGAGATCGGGCCGCCCGACGGCGGTCATCAGGCGACCGTAGATCGCGTCGCCGTTACCGCCGATCACGACCCAGCCGTCACCCGCGACCGGGTAGGTGTTCGACGGGACGATGCCGGGCAGTGCCGCGCCGGTACGCCGTCGCACGACGCCGTACCCGTCGTACTCGGGCACCAGGTCCTCCAGGACGCCGAACACCGCCTCGTGGAGCGCGACGTCGACCGTCTCCGGCGGCGCCACGCCGGCTGTCCTCTCCCGCTTCAGCAGCGCCATGAGCACCCCCACGGCGGCGTAGAGCCCGGCGAGCGAGTCACCGAGGCTGACGCCGACGCGGACCGGCGGGCGGTCCGGGTCTCCGGTGAGGTTGCGCAGCCCACCGATCGACTCCGCGACGCTGGCGAAGCCGGGCCGCTCGCGATACGGACCGCTCTGGCCATAGCCGCTGATCCTGGCCAGCACGAGGTCGGGCCGTACGGCGTACAGCGCCTCCGGGCCCAGGCCCCACCTCTCGAGCGTGCCCGGGCGGAAGTTCTCCAGCACGACGTCGCTGCGCGCGACGAGCGCCAGCGCCAGCTCCCGCCCCTTGGCCTGGCGCAGGTCGAGCGTCACCGAACGTTTGCCGCGGCCCATGGTCCGGAACAGCAGCGAGGTGTCGCCGGTTGTCCGCCGCCAGCTGCGCAACTCGTCGCCGGTCCGGGGCCGCTCGACCTTGACGACGTCGGCACCGAACTCCGCGAACAGTCGCCCGGCCATCGGTGCGGCGATGAAGCTGCCGAGCTCCAGCACGCGGATCCCGGTGAGCGGACCCGCCGCCGGTCCGTTGGCCGCTCCGGGCGCTGATTCGCTCACTGCTCGACCCGCTCGCCGGCAGCGGTCCCGGCCCCGCCGCCGGCGTTCCGGGCGATCACGCCTGCTCCTTCACCGCGATGGCCGAGACGACGCGAGAGCTTGGCGGCTGCGCCGGTCACCTCCTGGGCGTGCGCCGGGACCAGGTCCGGGCCGAACCGCTGGACCGGAGCAGCGATGCCGAGGACCGCAACCAGTGAACCGGTGTGATCGAAGACGGGAGCACTCAGCGACGCTGCACCGACCGAACGCTCCTCGTACGACACGGCATGTCCGTCTCGTCGCACCGCGTCCACCGCCTGCTGCAGCTGCCCACGCCCGGTCAGTGTGTGCTCGGTGAACGCAGGAAGCCGGGCCGCGGGCAGCGCCTCGGCCGCCGTCGGGTCAAAGGCGAGGAACACCCTGCCTGCCGAGCCGGCGTGCAGCGGGAGCACCTGGCCGACCCGCAGGATGTGCACGACAGCGTGCGAGGTCTGCTCGACCGCGACGCAGATGTGGTGCCCGCCCTGCCGGACGAACAGGCACACACTCTCCCCTGTGGCGTCACGCAACGCGGCGAGCACCGGCGCGGCGGTGGCGACCAGGTCCAGGGCCTCGGTGGCCGTGCCCGCCCACGCGAGCAGGGCCAGTCCCGGGCGGTACTTGTCGTCCTGACGGTCCAGGAACCCCTCGTCCACCAACGCCTGGAGCAGCCTCAGACAGGTTGTCGGGGGCAGGCCGGTACGACGCTGGACCTCGCGCGCAGTCAGCTCGGGCACGGCGGGTGTGAAGGCGTCGAGCACGGCGCGGGCCTTGCGCAGCACGAGCACGGGCTTGCGGCCGTGCGGCTCGGCGGACGCGGCTCGCCCCGGGCCGACCGCGCTCGGCCGAGAGGGTGCAGCCGGACCTGGCATCGTGGTTTCGCTCTCCCCCATGAGCTCGTCGGACATCATTCATGAATCCGCATCGTGGACGCGATATCCACGTGGTGGATCACTGTGACACAGATCCGTGACCGCGGCAACAGGTCGGGAGATCTGGTCATGGGCCGGTGTCCCGACCCGGCCCGGGCACGATCTGCGCCCCAGGTGTTGCGTGAGACGCGTGACAGGATGGCCGCCCGGTCGGCGCCGTAGGGGGGTGCTGGCCACGATCGTGAGGCGTGGCGAGTGGGCGAGACGTTGACGGTGAAGCTGCTCGGCAGTCATCTGGTGGCCGGTGAGCTGGTCGCGGGCCAGGACATCACGGTGTCGGTGGACCAGGTACTCGTCGAGGACGCGACCGGGACGATGACGGCGATGCAGTTCGAACTGCTGGGTGACGTCATGGACGTGGCCGTCCCGCTCGCGGTGATGTACGTGGATCACAACGTGCTGCAGATCGATGACAAGAACATGCAGGACCACCGCTACCTGTGGACGTTCTCCGAACGCTACGGCATGCGCTTCTCGCCGCCGGGACACGGCATTTCGCACTACATCCACCTGGAGCGGTTCGCCCGACCAGGGCAGCTGCTGGTCGGGGCCGACTCGCACACCACGACGGCGGGTGCGGTCGGCATGTTCGCGACCGGAGCGGGTGGCCTGGAGGTCGCCGTGGCGATGGCCGGCTACGGGTTCGAGCTGCCCTGCCCACGAGTCATCGGGGTGGAGCTGATCGGGCGGCTGAGCGAGGGAGTCGAGGCCAAGGACGTGGTCCTCGAGCTGCTGCGCCGCTACGGGGTGCGAGGTGGCCGCGGGGCGGTGTTCGAGTTCTTCGGCGACGGTGTGCCGGGCATCTCGACCGCGGGACGGGCCACGATCTGCAACATGGTCATGGAGACCGGCGCGACGACGGGAGTGTTCCCCTCGGACGACGAGACCCGGCGGTGGCTGGCCGCGCAGGGGCGGGAGGACGCGTGGCACCCGCTGGCAGCCGATCCCGGCGCCAGCTACGACGCGGTCGAGCGTATTGACCTGTCCTCGCTGGAGCCGCTGGTAGCCCTACCGCCGTCTCCGGGCAACGTCGTCCCGGTCGCCGAGGCCGCCGGCATCGAGCTCGTGCAGGTGTGCGTCGGGTCTCGGTCAACAGCTCCTACGAGGACCTGGCCACCGTCGCAGCCGTGCTGCGCGGCCACACGGTGGCGCCCGGCATCCAGCTGACCGTCACGCCTGGATCACGGCAGATCCTGGACACGATCGTGCGATCGGGGGTGTACGAGGACCTGATGGAGGCTGGCGCGCGGATGCTCGAACCGGTCTGCGGCCCGTGCGTGGGCATCGGGCAGGCACCGCTCAAGGGTGCGGCGTCGCTGCGCACCTTCAACCGCAACTTCCCGGGCCGCAGCGGGACCGCTGAGGACTGCGTGTACCTGTGTTCGCCGTCGACAGCGGCGGCCAGCGCGCTGACCGGTGTGCTGACCGACCCGCGCCGTGCCGACCGCCCCCCGCTGCGACCGGCGGCCGAGCCGGATGTGACCGTGCACGACCGGCACATCACCACACCCAAGCCGCTGCAGGAGCGGCGGGCGGTCGTCGTCGAGCGGGGCCCGAACCTGGTTCCCCCACCGCGCTCCGGTCCACTGCCCGAGAACCTTGACGCACGGGTCCTGGTCGTGGTCGGCGACGACATCTCCACCGGCGACATGGCCCCGGACGGGGCGATCGCCATGTCGGTGTGGTCCAACATCGAGGAATGCGCCCGATTCATGTTCCGGCGACTGGACCCTGGCTTCCACGACCGGGCGCTGCAGTGGGGCGGCGGCATCATCGTCGGTGGCCACAACTACGGGCAGGGTTCGTCCCGGGAGCACGCCGCGCTGGCGCCGTTGCACCTGGGTGTCCGGGCGATCGTCGCCGGCAGCTACGCCCGGATCCACCGGCGCAACCTCATCTCGGTCGGCGTCGTCCCACTCGTACTGGCCGACGAGATGGGCCGGGCCCAGGCCCGGGTGGGCCAACGCTGGCAGATCTCCGGTCTGACGGCTGCACTGGCCGGCCAGGAGTCGGTGCGGGCGCAGGTCGAGGGGGTGGGCGAGGTCGAGCTCGAGCTCCAGCTGTCACCGGGCGAGCGCGACGTGCTGCGCGCCGGCGGACTGCTGGCGACCGTGCGGCAAGGCGGGAGGCTGCCGATCGGCGTTCCGGCCGTCCCGGCTGGCGTGGCCGGCGACCTCCGGTGATGCGCCGGACGGCGCTGTTGCGCTCTGCGGTCATGCTGCTTCGCCCGGCGGATAGCCGGGGGGCGGCCGCTGTGGCTACCGTGGCCCCTCGACGAGGCCCAACGAAGGTGCTCTGCACCTCACTGCAGTAGAGGAAAGAGTCGATGAACTCCAGCCAGCTCGAGGAATTCAAGCTCTTCATCAACGGTCGAGCCGTCGATGCGCTGTCCGGTAAGGCGTTCGAATCCCAGAATCCCTACCTGGGGAAGCCCTGGGCCCGGATCGCCGACGGCTCCCCCGAAGACATCGACCATGCCGTCGCCGCCGCCCGCGCCGCCTTCGACGGCGAGTGGGGCCAGAAGACCGGTTTCGAGCGCGCCGCCATCATGCGGGCCTGCGGCGACGGCATCGCGGCCAACGCCGAGCGGCTGGCCCGTCTCGAGGTGCAGGACTCCGGGAAGCTCCTACGGGAGATGCTCGGACAGCTGAAGGCCCTGCCGCAGTGGTACTACTACTTCGCCGGTCTGGCAGACAAGATCGAGGGCCGGACCGTGCCGCCGGTCAACCCGAACTACTTCGCCTACACCCGCAGAGAGCCGGTCGGCGTCGTCGGGGCCATCACGCCCTGGAACTCGCCGCTGCTGCTGCTCACGTTCAAGCTCGCGCCGCTGCTCGCCGCCGGCAACACCTGCGTCGCCAAGCCCTCGGAACACTCGCCTGCCTCGACGGTCGCCTTCGCCCAGGTGCTCTTCGAGGCCGGGCTGCCCGCCGGGGTGCTCAACGTCGTGACCGGCTGGGACCGGTCCACCGGCGAACGGCTGGCTGCTCACCCCGGGGTGGACAAGGTGGCCTTCACCGGCTCCACGGCCACCGGGATCAAGGTGGCGCAGGCGGCGGCCGCCAATGTCAACAGGGTCACGCTGGAGCTGGGCGGAAAGAGCCCGCAGATCGTCTTTCCGGACGCGGACCTGGACGCCGCCGCGAACGGCCTGGTCGCCGGTGTCTTCGCCGCGACGGGGCAGACCTGCATGGCGGGTTCCCGCCTCATCGTGCACGCCGACATCCATGACGCACTGGTGGAGAAGATCGTGGCGCGGGCCAACACCATCAAGCTCGGTGACCCGACCGATCCGGAGACCGAGATGGGGCCGGTCGCCAACCAGCCGCAGTACGAGAAGGTGCTGGGCTACCTGCAGAGCGCCAAGGACGAAGGAGGGAGCTTCGCCTGCGGCGGGGAGGCCGCCCCCGAGAGCGGTGACCTTTTCGTCAAGCCCACTGTGGTCACCAACGTGACGCTGGACAGCACCGTTGTCCGAGAGGAGATCTTCGGCCCGGTCCTGGCCGCCATCACTTTCACGTCCGAGGACGAGGCGTTGAAGCTGGCCAACGACACGCCCTACGGACTGGCCGGCGCCGTCTGGACCAAGGACGTGCACCGGGCGCACCGGGTCGCCGCCAAGCTCCGCGCCGGAACCGTCTGGATAAACGCGTACCGGGTGGTGGCACCCAACATGCCTTTCGGGGGATTCGGGCACAGCGGGCTCGGTCGCGAGAACGGCATCGACTCACTCAACGAATACACCGAGGCCAAGTCCGTCTTCGTGGAGTTGACCGGTGGCACCCGGGACCCGTTCCAGCTCGGGTGATCCCGGCTGGAGGAGAGCCGGAGGACGGTCCCGTTCCCCCTGGAGCCGGCCACCTGCCAATCCGTACGCCGGGCGATCTCCGACAGAAGTCTGCAGTGGGCGGTCATCGGCTCGCGTTGCGCGGCTGTCGTCTGCGACCGCCACGACCGTAGCGTCTGGCTGGACGTGACGCGCGACGCAGCGCCTGGTCCCTGTACCGGGGGAGTTCGCGCGCGGCACCGGCCAGCCCCCACCACTTCCGAGGAGAACCGCTGTGACCATCACCCAGTCCGCGAATGAGCGTCTCGGTCTCGCCCCGACGGAGCCGCGTCCGCCGTCGGAGTCCCAGCCCCTGGTGGACCGCCGGCAGACCAACCCGCTGCTCAACGACCAGAAGATGAAGCTTGGGCTGTTCGGTACCAACTGCTCCTACGGACTGGTGATGAGCCACGCACCGAGTAGTTATGAGGTCACCTGGGACCACACGCTCGAGATCGCTCGTCGCGCAGATGACCTCGGTTTGGAGGCCCTGGTGCCGATCGCCCGCTGGAAAGGCTTCGGTGGCAGCACGAACTTCAACGGCAACTGCTTCGAGACCTACACCTGGGCGGCGGGCGTCGCACAGGCCACCGAGCGGATCGCGATCGCCTCGACCAGCCACCTGCCGACCGTGCACCCGATCGTGGCTGCCAAGGCGGCCACGACGATCGACCACATCTCGCGCGGTCGGTTCGCGCTCAACCTGGTGATGGGCTGGGTGACGCCCGAGATGGAGATGTTCGGCCGCGAGCAGCGCGAGCACGACGAGCGCTACGCCTTCGGCCAGGAGTGGCTGGACTTCGCCATGCAGCTGTGGCGGGAGGAGGGCCCCTTCGATGTCAACGGCACGTACTTCCACGGGCTCGACGTCGAGGCCTATCCCAAGCCGCACCAGGCTCCGCGGCCGGTCCTGCTCAACGCCGGGAATTCGGCGGCAGGCGTCGAGTTCTCCGCCCGAAACGTGGACATCAACTTCGCGTCGTTGGCCACGCTGGACGACATCGCCGCGTACACCTCCACCATCAAGGAGAAGGCCCGCCGTGAGCACGACCGGGAGATCCAGGTGATGACCTACGGGCTCGTGATCGCACGGGACACCGAGAAGGAGGCCAAGGAGTTCCACCAGCGGGTCATCGACGACGGTGACTGGGGAGCCGCCGGCAACGTCATCAAGATCGCCAGTTCCGGGGCGAGCCAGTCCTTCGACCACGCGGTCAAGGAGATGCAGACCCGGTTCATCGCCGGCTGGGGCGGCTATCCGATCGTCGGCACGCCGGACCAGGTGACGGAGGAGTTCGTCAAGCTGCAGGAAGCCGGGATGGACGGCATGATCATGGGGCTGGTGGACTTCAACGAGGAGCTGAAGTATTTCGGCTCCGAGGTCATGCCGCGCATGGTGCAGGCAGGCGTCCGGCACGACTGACACCGACGGCACAGGCACCCGGGACGCCGGGTGCCACCGGACGCCGCCGAGCCGCCCCTGGTAGCTGCGCAGGACGGACAGTCCCGGGCAGCGCGCGGATAGACCGGTGGGCGAAGGGTTCCTAGTTTCGTCGTCGTGTCCACAGACGACCTCGCCCCTGCGGCCCTGACCGGTGTGCGCGTGCTCGAGCTCGGCTCGATCATCGCCGGCCCCTTCTGCGGGCGACTGCTCGCCGACCACGGGGCAGACGTCATCAAGGTGGAGGCGCCGGGTTCGCCGGACCCCCTGCGCGAATGGGGTCAGGCCGAGCAGGACGGTCACCACTTCTTCTGGACGGTGCATGCGCGCAACAAACGCTGTGTCACGCTGGACCTGCGCTGCGCCGAGGGCCGAGACCTGTTCCTGCGCCTCGTCGACACGGCCGACGTTCTCCTGGAGAGTTTCCGCCCCGGCACTCTGGAGAAGTGGGGCCTGGACCCGAAGCTGCTCGGTGAGCGCAATCCGCAGCTGGTCGTGGCTCGAGTGTCGGGCTACGGGCAGACCGGCCCGGATTCCCGGCGTCCCGGGTACGCGTCGGTGGCCGAGGCGGTGAGCGGCATGCGCTACCTCAACGGCTACCCGGGAGGCCCTCCGCCGCGACCGGCGTTGTCGATCGGGGACTCGCTGGCCGGCATGTTCGCCGCCCAAGGGGTGCTGATGGCGCTGCTCGCCCGCGACCGCCGAGGCGACGGCAGGGGCCAGGTGGTCGACGTGGCGCTCACCGAGTCCTGCCTGGCCCTCATGGAGTCGAGCATCCCGGACTACGACCGCGGCGGGATCGTGCGCGAGCCCTCGGGCACCCGGCTCACGGGGATCGCACCGTCCAACCTGTACCAGTCTGCGGACGGGCGCTGGGTGGTCATCGCCGCCAACCAGAACAGCGTCTTCAGCCGGCTGTGCACCGCGATGGGCCGTCCTGAGCTGGTCGATGACCCCCGTTTCCACTCGCACACGGCGCGCGGCCGCCACCAGGACGAGATCGACGACATCGTCGCTGACTGGGCGCGACAGCACGACTCCGACACCCTCACCCGGATCCTCGAGGACGCCGGCGTGGTCGTCGGTCCGGTGAACACCATCGCCGACGTGGTGCAGGATGGCCAGTTCCAGTCACGGGACATGCTCGTGCCGCACTTCGACGAGCGAGTAGGTGGCGACGTCCTGGGCCCGGGTGTGGTGCCGAAGCTGTCGGCCACGCCGGGCTCGGTCCGCTGGGCCGGTCGTCCCCGAGCGGGCGCGGACAACGCCGAGGTCTACGGCGAGCTGCTCGGGCTGGATGAGCGGGCCCTGGACGAGCTCGCCGCCATCGGCGTCATCTAGGCCTGGGCACCGGCGTCCTCCGGGCCCGGTCAGACCTCCCCGCCGGCTTGGTTGATCAACGCCCGCACCAGGCCCTTGACCTGGTCTCGATGCTGACAGACCAGCCGCTTGGCCTCGGTCACGTCCCCGGCCCGATACGCGCGGACCAGATCCGTGTGGTGGACAACATCGAACTCGCGCCACCACTGCCGGTCGGCCATCATCCGGTTCCAGAACGCCGGGATGCCCAGGCGTTCGTACAGCTCGTTCAGCGGGGCGCAGCCGGCGAGCGCGACCAGGTGCCGGTGGAAGGAGTGGGAGGTGTGGAGGAACGTCGCAAGATCCGGGGAGTTGCTGGTGACGATCTGCGCCAGCTCGGTGGCGAGCGCGTCCAGCAGGTCGAGCGCATCGCCGACTACCGTCCCGACCGTCTGTTCGACGACCCCCACCTGCACCGTGCACCTGGCATCGAACAGCTGCTCGGCGGCCGGCCCGGTGAGGGGCTCGACTGTGTAGCCGTCGACCTGCCGTGCAACGAGGTCGTCCGCACACAGCTTGGTCAGCGCGTAGAAGACCCGCTGGGCGTCCACCCCGAGGTCGGTGGCGAGCCTGCCCGGATCCAACGTCTGCCCGACGGGCAGCCTTCGTTCGATGACGCGGGTCCGCAGCTCACGGTAGGCGGCCTCGTCCAGCGCGCTCTCCAGCCGCCCGAAGCGTCCGCGGAAATACGTGAGGGGCGCTGCGTCGAAGCCGACAGCCTGTCCCACCCGCGCCAGAAAGACGGTGTGGGTACCGCCAGCCACGCTCTCCTGCACCTCGCACTCGAGGTGGGCCAGAGCGCCCTCGAGCAGCGGGACACCGGTCTGTCCCCCGCGCACGACCGGTACGCCGTCGAACTTGTCCTGCCCCTTCTTCGCGAACCGGTAGGCCAGCTCGCCCTGGCCCTCGGCGAGGATGTTGACTCCGAAGACACCCGACTCCAGGACGGCGGCCTGCGTTTCGCTGGTCTTGTTGAGGCAGATCAACAGCATCGGCGGGTCCATGGACAGTGAGGACACGGCGCTGGCGGTGGTGCCGTGGTCGACACCGTTCGAGGTCGTCGTGATGACGGTGACGCCGCTGGCGAAGCAGCCGATCACGTCCCGAAAGACCTCCTGTGCGAGGCTCGCCTGCGGGTGGGCGACTCCGGTCATCTCCTCTCCTTCCACTCTGCTGATCGGTGCGCTGTGGCGCACGCAACACCTGCTTGCCCCTTGACGCTAGGAGTTGTCGCAGCCCCCTTGCAGCTGGTCGGCCTCGTGCATGGGGTAGGTCACTGCGTCCTCCGGTCGTCAGGGCCGGAACGTGAACGGCCAGAGCGGTCGGTCGCGTTCTCGGTGGGAACTTCCCGCGGTCCTGGGAACGTAGGGAAGGTCACATCACCGGGCCTATCCCGTCAGCGACACCCGCTGTCCGCACCACGTCAGCGACCTCGTCAGGGCGATGGCGTCAGGGCGACAGCGGCGTCCGACGTGCACCGTCGAACCGATCCCGGCGAGGCACTCGGCAGGGACCCGGAGCCGGTGACGTCCAGCTCGTGCCCCATGCGCTCGCGTTTGGTCCGCAGGTACCGCACGTTGTGCGGCGTCTCGACCACCGGCAGCGCCACCCGTCCGACAACGGTGAGCCCGTAGCCTTCCAGACCGCCGAACTTGGCGGGATTGTTCGTGATGAGGCGCAGGCGGTTGATGCCCAGGTCTCCGAGTATCTGCGCGCCGACGCCATAGCTGCGCGAATCTGCCGGGAGGCCCTGCGCGGTGTTGGCGTCGACAGTGTCCAGCCCCTGCTCCTGCAGGGCATACGCGCGGATCTTGTGTCCCAGGCCGATACCCCGGCCTTCATGCCCCCTCAGGTAAACGACTGCGCCGCAGCCCTCGGCAGCGACGGCTCGCAGTGCCTGTTCCAACTGCCCGCCGCAGTCGCAGCGCAGCGAGCCGAGGATGTCGCCGGTCAGGCACTCGCTGTGGACACGCACGAGCGCCCCGGCAACGGAACGGCCGGCCTCGGCGACATCTCCCATCACCAGGGCCAGGTGCTCGCTGCCGTCGAGCCTGGAGCGGTAGGCGACGGCGCGGAAGGCTCCGAAGGCGGTCGGCATCGCCGAGGTCGCCACCTGCTCCACCAAGCGCTCGGTGGCGCGCCGGTACCGGACGAGATCGGCGATCGCCAGGAGCGGAAGCCTGTGCTTCCGGGCGAAGGCAGCCACGCTCGCGCCGCTGGGCATGGTGCCGTCGTCTGCAGTGATCTCCGTGATGACACCGACGCCGGACAGGCCGGCCATGGTGGTCAGGTCGACAGCAGCCTCCGTGTGGCCGGCCCGGGCCAGGACCCCGCCGTTCCGCCCCCGGAGCGGGAAGACGTGTCCCGGCCGCCGGAGCTCCCCGGGTGAGGTAGCCGGATTCGCCAGGGCGCGGATGGTCGCCGCGCGGTCCACGGCGGAGACACCGGTCCCGGTGCCGACGTGGTCGACCGTCACGGTGAACGCCGTGCCGTGGGCATCGGTGTTCTCGGTGACCATCGGCGGGAGGCGCAGCTCGTCAGCACGCTGAGCGGACATCGGAGTACAGACGATCCCCGTCCCGTACCGCACCATGAAGGCCACCTGCTGGTCGGTGACCAGCTCGGCAGCGACGACCAGGTCGCCCTCGTCCTCGCGGTCGGCGTCGTCGACGACCACCACCATGCCGCCTGCCGCCAGCGCGGCGATCGCGTGCTGGACGGCCTCCGCGGGCGACCGTCGCCCCGTCATGTCCGGCCCCGGCCGGGCGTCCCGGCCGCAGGCCGAAACCCCTGACTCGCCTCGCCGGTGACCGCCCGGATCCGGGCGTCGAACTCAGCCGCCGTCATGAAACCTCCTCAGCGCAGCTGTGGCGCAAGCCACACCGCGACGCTAGAGAGCGGACGCGGCGCCCACTAGCCGCGCAGCGAACAACAGTGGCCGCGCAGCGCCGATCTCGGGCCGGTTGCCGCGCTCACTGGATAGTCGGCTGCACTCCTCGGCTGGAGGTGCCGCAGCGGCGCCGCTACGGTCATGCTGTGCCGGATGTCACAGCGAGCGCCACGGAGATGCTCGGCAGGCCGGGCGAGGCCGCGAGGACCGTCGCGACGCGGTTGCCCGGCGACCGCCCGCTCTCCCGCTTCCCCGTCCTGGGCACGAACAGCCTCGAGGAGGCGCGTGATGCGGTCACCCGCGTGTACCTACCGCACGACCTGACCGCCGCGCAGGACCGGGTCGACATGACGCTGAACGCCGTCTCCGACCACCACTTCACGCTGGGCTACCTGACCTACCACGCCTGGACCGAGCTGGTCATGCCGGCGACGGAGAACTGCTACCACATCAACCTCACCACTGCCGGACAGACGTACGCCGACCGGACCGACGGCGGACGGGAGCGCACCGTCGGCGACCAGAGCGGCGTCGTCCTGAGCCCGATCCAGCGCAACACGGTGCGGTGGCGTCCCGACGCGGAACAGCTCATCCTGAAGATTCCTCGGGCGAGCCTGGAGGGCCACCTCGGCGAACTGCTGGGACAGCCGGTCACCGACGTGCTCGACTTCGCTTTCGGTCTCGACCTCACCACCCCGACCGGTCGCAGCCTGCTCAGCTCGGTCCGGTTCCTGGCCGAGGAGCTCAACCGCCCCGGTGGCCTGGCCGAGATGCCGCTCGCGCGTGAACAGCTCGAGGCCTTCGTCATGACCCAGCTTCTCCACGCCGGCCGGCACCAGCACTCCGACACCCTGCTGTCGCCACCGGACACGGTACGTCTGGGTCGACTCGCTCCGGTGGTGGAGTACATGAAGGCGAACGCCGACGAGCCGCTGACGCCGCAGGAGCTGGCCCGGGTCGGCTGCATGAGCGTCCGGAGCCTGCATGCCTCCTTCCAGCAGGCGTTGGGCGAGAGCCCGATGAGCTACCTTCGGCGGCTGCGCCTGGACCACGTGCGCGCCGAGTTGCTCCGCAGCGACGCCGGCGAGGTGCGGGTCACCGATGTCGCGATGAAGTGGGGGTTCTTCCACCCGAGCAGGTTCGCGCAGCAGTACCGGGACCGCTTCGGCGAGCTGCCGAGCGCGACCCTGCGCAGCTGAGTCGACGCCCCGCGCCGCCTCCCGGGTACGGGCAGCAGGATCACATCAGGAGGCCACCATCTTGCAGGACCTGACGATCGTGGGTGTCGTGGCGAGTCCCCAGCCGGGAGGCCGGACCGCCACCGCCCTGTCTGCCATGCTCGCCGGGGCGGAAGCGGCAGGCGCCACGACACGCCTCGTCGAGCTGGCTGACGCCTCGCTCGAGGAGGTGACCGCCCTCATGGACGGCGCGGACGCCGTGGTGTTCGGCAGCCCGGTGTACCGGGCCAGCTACAGCGCACACCTCAAGCAGCTGCTCGAGCGTACCGAGCGCGGCAGGCACGGGGAGGGCACCGCACCGCTGCGCGGCAAGGCGACCGCGCTCGTCATGACCGGCGCGAGCGGGCACCACTTCCTCGCGACGGACGGGCTCCGGGCCGTGCTCGCCACCTTCTTCGCGGCGCAGACCCTGTCGCCCGCCCTCTACCTCGACCACAAGGACTTCACCGAGGACAAGGGCCTCGCCCCTGGGGCCGAGGAGCTCGCCCGGACGCACGGCACGGCACTGGTCGACCTGACCGCCGCAGTACGTACGTCGGTCTCGCTGCGAGGGCTGGAACCGCTGGTGTGACCTGGCGTCAGCGGCTTCCGACCAGCTCCGGCAGCCAGGTGACCAGACCGGGAAAGGCGAAGAACATCGCGATCGTGGCGAGCTCGAGCGCGAAGAACCACGACGCGCCACGGAATGCCTGCGACACGGTCACCCCTTCGCACGAACCGGCGACGACGTAGGGGTTGAGCCCGACCGGCGGGGTGATCAGCGCCAGCTCCACCATCTTGACGATGAGGATGCCGTACCAGATCCCGTCGTACCCCAGCGCCATCACTACGGGGTAGGTGAGCGGGACGCCGATGAGCAGCATCGAGATCGGATCCAGGAACATGCCGAGCGGCACGAAGGCGAGCAGCAGCACCGCCACCACCAGCCACGCCGGCAGCGTCAGCCCAGTCGCCCACGTGGTGAAGGTCGCCGGAATGCCGGCCGTGACGATGAAGAGCGTGAAGATGGCCGAACCGATGAGGAGCGCGAACACCATGCTGGTCAGGCTGATGGCCTCACCGAAGGCGCTGGACACCGTGCGCCAGATGCCCGGCCGCTCCCGCCAGGCGTCATAGAGCAGGAACAGCAGAGCGAGCGAGGCGCCCACGGCGGCGGCCTCACTGGTGGTCATCACCCCCAGGTAGATGCCGCCCATGACGACGAGGAAGAGCACGACGATGCGGGACAGGCTGAGCAACTGGGCGAGGCCCAGACGGGGCACGACCGCAACGGCCGTCGAGCCGCTACCGGAGCTGGCTCGGACGTCGGCCGGCGACGAATCATGCTCGGTCACCGCGCCGCTCCGGCCACGCCGGTGCGTCCGGCCGCCGACACTCGGGTTCACGAGCACGCGACCGACGATCGCCACCGAGTAGAACGCTGCGGTGACCAGGCCGGGCACGATCCCGGCTATCAGCAACAGGCCGATCGACTCCCCGGTGATGATGCCGTACAGCACCAGCGCGATGCTGGGCGGGATCATCACGCCCAGCGTGCCCGCCGCGCCGACGATCCCGGCCGCGAAGGACGTCTGGTAGCCCTCCGACTTCATCTCGCGGACGGCGATCGGTCCCACCGACGCCACGGTCGCGACGCTGGAACCGCTGATCGCCCCGAAGCCGGCACAACTGGCGATGGTGGCGATGCCCAGCCCGCCGGGCACCTTGCGCAGCAGCGGCTTCGCCGCCGCGAAGGCGTCCTCGGCGAGGCTTCCGTGCTTGGCGAACACGCCCATCGCGATGAACAGCGGGATCACGACCAGCACGTACCGGGAAGGTGTCTGGTAAGGCAGTCGCCCGAGGGTCCCCTCGGCGAAGCTGAACCCGCGGAGCAGGAACAAGCCCAGGGCGCCGCTGGCGAGCAGACCGATAGCGACGGGCACGCGGCACGCAAGAAAGGCCAACAGCACCACGAAGGCGATGACGGTGGCTGCGATCGGGTCCATGTTGTTTTCTCTGTCGCTTTCTCAGTGGTGGTTCTGGCGGCGGGCGGCCACGGTCACAGCGCCTTCTCGTCCGCATGCAGTGGCGGCGGCTCCAGGTCGGCAGCCCTGCCCGACCGCCCGCGAAGCTCGAGGAACAGCCGCACCAGGTGGACGGCGATGACGCCGACCAGGGCCGCCAGGCTGGCCGCGATCGCGACACGCGCCGGCCATACCGGAGCGCTCACCGTCCCGAACCGGTACTCGCCGCGCGCGACCGACACGACCGCCTGCTCGTAGCTCGCCCAGGTCATCCAGATCAGGAACACCAGGGCCACGGACATGCCCACCAGTTCCAGACCGGCGGCCGTCCGCCGGGGCAGCCGGCTGGTGAGGAGGTCGACCGTCACGTGCCCGTCCTTCTGCTGCGTGCGGGCCAGACTGAGGAAGGCCAGCATCACCAGGGCGACCTCCCCGTACTCGATGGAGCCGGGAATTCCACGTCCGGTGAGGGCACGGACGACGACGTCGACAGCCGCGCTGAGGATCAGGTACAGCAGCATCGCACCGGCGAGCACGTTCATCGTGATGGCGATGCCGCTCAAGGCCCGCTGGACAACTCTGGTCATCGTGGGTCGGTCCTCTCGGCCGATGTGGTGAGGCGGCGACTGCGCGGAGACGAGGACGGGAGCGCCTCGCCGCGCTCCCGTCCTCGCCGTGCCCGCAGATCGATGATGGCTACTGCTTACGGCTGGCGCACGCCTCGGCGCCCGGCTCGTAGTCCACCTCGGACGCGATCCTGTCGTGCTCGGCCAGGAACTGCTCGCGGAACTCCTCCACCACCTGCTGGTCGACACCCTGCTTCTTGGTGTTCCCGAGCCACGTCTCGAGCGAGACGTTCTTGACGCGCTTCTCGAGCTCGTCCCGCTGCGCATCACTGAACCGGGTCACCGTGCCGCCGTTCTGCAGGATGTGGTCGCACGTCTCGGTCTGCTGCTGGGTGTACAGGTCGAGGGCCTGCTCGAACATGAACTCCTCCGCGACCTCGGTCAGGACCTTCTGGACATCCTCGGGCAGCTTGGACCAGGTCTGCTGACTCATGGCGATCGGCGCCTGCGCGTAGTGGCCGATACGCAGGTCGAGCGTGTACGGCGCGACATCCGTCACGCCGGCGTCGACGATGGAGCGGTCGAACGAGAAGGGGGCGTATCCGTCGACGACCCCACGCTGTATCGCCTCGTAGAGCTCCTCGGTCGGGATGGCGACCGTTTCCACCCCCAGCTCGCTCATGGCCGGAGCGACGAAACCGACCGTCCGGAGACGGAGACCCTTCAGCTTGTCGATGCTGTCCATGGGCTTCTTGGTTCCCATCACGCCGCCCGACCACGGCTGGAAGATGATCGGCCGGACGCCGTGCTCCTCCCACTCCGACTGAAACGCCTCGTTGCTCTTCCACAGCTCGTAGAAGGCGCCTGCCTGACCCAGCGGGTGGTCGGTCTGGAACGGGACACCGGCGATGCTGAACAACGGCAGCTCGGCGGGGAAGAAGGCCGAACCGAGCCAGCCGACGTCGACCCGCCCGTCACCGAGCGCGGCGAAGGTCTCCTGCACGCCGAACATGGACCCGGCGTAGTGCCGCTCGAACGTCACCTGCCCGTCGGTGCGCTTCTCGACCTCGTCGGCCCACCAGTCGAAACCGTAGTTGAGCCCACCTTTCGGGAGCGGGCTGGCATACGCCAGCTTGACAGACCGTCCGTCACCGGACTGCCCACCCGTGCCCCCGCCACAGGCGGCAGCCAGCAGCGGCAGGACCGCCAGAGCCGCCGTCCACCGCACCCGTGGGAGCCGGCCCTTAGAGCTCTTGCTACCCGGCATGTTGTCCCCTCTCCAAGGGATCGATGTCGTGAGACGTGTCGCGGGGCGTAGGCCGCTGCACAGTCGCGAGCGGGCTACACCCCGTCTTCCTCAGCTACGAGTCGCATCCACTCAGTGGACTCGACATCCGCAGCGTGGAGCAGGCTACACACGTGGTGTGACCTGCGCAATACCGAAGACCTGGCCGCGACCACCGTCCGCCCTGGACGGACAGCGACGAGTGCGACCGGCCGGCCTGCGCTCGCCGGTCGTACGGGAGCGCTTCGCGGCTGTTGCGGCTGAGCGCCGGCCCGTAGCGTGGCCGCCTCGCCTCCGCCTGGACATCGAGCGTCAGAAAAGGCCCGCCGGAGGGCGCGTGCCGGTCGTGCGCCGGGGCCGGTCGGAAGGCGCCAGTCGGGGGGCAATCAGTCCGTCGGCGCGACCAGTGGAGGGGCAGTGAACGTCACCGACGTCACGATCGTGGAGGTCAGCCCGCGCGACGGGCTGCAGAACGAGAGCGTGATCCTGTCGACCGGCGCGAAGGTGGAGCTGATTCACCGGCTCGTCGCGGCGGGCACCACCCGGATCGAGGCGGTCTCGTTCGCCCACCCCAAGCTGGTGCCGGCGATGGCCGATGCCGAGGCGGTGATAGAGCAGGTCCCGCGCGTCGACGGCGTCTCCTACGCCGGGCTGGTGCTCAACCGACGCGGCCTGGACCGGGCACTGGCCACCGGCGTCGACGAGGTGAACGTGGTGGTCTGCGTCAGCGACACCTTCAGCCGGCGCAACCAGAACATGTCCACCGAGGAGGCGATGCGCGCTGCCGAGGACGTCGTGGACGCGGCCCGCGCCAATGGCCTGTTCACCACCGTGACCCTGGCCACCGCCTTCGGCTGCCCGTTCGAGGGCGAGGTCTCCCGCGACCGGGTGGTCGAGCTGGCCGAGCAGTCAGCGCACTGGGGCGTGCACGAGCTGTGCCTGGCCGACACCATCGGTGTCGGCGTCCCCACCCAGGTCCGCGACCTGACCCACGCCACCCGCGACGGCATCGGCGGCGACCAGCAGCTGCGCTTCCACTTCCACAACACCCGTAACACCGGCTTCGCCAACGCCGTCGCCGCCGTCGACACCGGCGTGACCGTGCTCGACGCCAGCGCCGGCGGCATCGGCGGCTGCCCGTTCGCCCCCGCCGCCACCGGCAACATCGCCACCGACGACCTCCTCTACCTACTCCACCGCATGGGGATGCGCACCGGCATCGACCTGCCCGCCCTGCTGCCCACCGCCAGCTTCCTCACCGACCAACTCGGTCATGACGTCCCGGCCCTGCTCCCCCGCGCCAACACCTTCCCGTGACCGTGCGACGCGACCGCGCCGAACTCAACGACGACCGAGGATCCGGCGCCGGGGCTTGGCCGGCCGCGGAACGCCCAGCAGCGAGGCCGCGACACCCGCGAGCGCCAGCCGGGCCGGTGAGGCGGGCACCGCCTCCGCCAGGATCCGGCCGCCGGCCAGCGCGGTGTCCAGCCCCGCCACGTCCGCCGGCACGAAGACGAGGTCGGTGACGCCGGCGTAGCGGGCCAGTGCGCCACGGATCTCCTGCTCGGCGTTGCCGGGGATCACGCCGCCGCGCAGCTTGTTCACGACGACCACAGGCGCAATGCCGGGAACGGCGTCGGCGAGCTCGGCCAGCCCGCGGACGAGCCGCTGCAGGCCGACCGGGTCGGCCGCGCCGACTGCGTAGACGGTGTCGGCGGCCTCCAGCACGGTGAGCGTCGCACCGTTGCGGCGCGGGGCTGCCGTGTCGTACGCGAGCTCCTCGTCCTGCTCGAGGGCGAAGCCGCAGTCCACGACGGTGACCGGCGTCAACGAGCGGCACACCTCGAGCACGACCTCCAGGGCGGCCGGTCGCAGCTCGGTCCAGCGGTCGGCCCGCGCGATGCCGGACAGCACCCGCAGCGTGGGGCTGACGGTGCGGGCGAGCCCGGCCAGCGCGGCGAGGTCGAGCATCCCGTTGTTGGCCAGGCGGCAGGACGCAGCCAACCCGGGCGCCTCGTCGAGCAGGCCGAGCACCTGCGCGACGGCTCCGCCGTAGACGTCGGCGTCGATGAGCATCGTCGGACGGCCCAGCGCGGCCAGCTCGCCGGCGAGGGTCACGGCGACGGTGGTCCGGCCGGGTGCGCCGGTCGGGCCCCACACCGCCAGGATCCGACCGGTGCCGAGACCGACCTCCGGGACGTCCACCGGCTCCGGCGGCGGCGGCAGGTCGGGCAACGCCGCCCGCGGATCGGCCAGCGCCGTCCGCTCACCCGCGGTGGGTGCCGCGGCGCAGGTCACGGCGAGCAGGACGGCGGCAGACAACTCCTCCGGCGAGCTGTCCGAGGACAGGACGTGCAGGACCCCGAGCTGGCGCAGGCGACGCTCGGCCCCCTCGTCGGCGGGCGGGACGAGTCCGACGACGGCGACACCGGCAACCGCCAGCCGGCCGAGCCCGTCACGATCGAGCCGGCGCAGGTCAGCCGAGAGCAGCGCCGCCCGCGCCTGGCCCGTCGCGGCGGTCGCCAGCAGGTCGGCCAGGTCGACGCAGCGCCGGACGACCGAGACGCCGAGGTCGCCACGCTCCAGCGCGGCGACGAGCGAAGCCTCCCAACGGGCATCACTGACGGCGGTGAGTACGGGGACCGCCATCAGCCCGCTCCGGACCCGGCTACCGGCTCGAGCCGGCCCGACGACTCGGCCGCGCGCGGTAGCCGGACGAGGTCGATGCGCCCGAGCGACATCGCGGAGACCAGCGCGGAGACCTCGCTCGGGCGGACCTGCAGGACGAACGGGACGGCCGTGGACCCGCTGAAGCCGGCGCCGTCGGACCGCACCTCGAGCACCGTCACACCCTGCAGGACCAGCTGGGCGCCGCGCAGCTCCAGCGGACGCACGGTCGCCGGACCCGCCGGCCCGCCCCCTGCTGCCGCGGCATCGTCCCGGCTGCGGCGGTCCGGCGTGACCCAGACGTCCACCTGGGCGTTCGCGGCCAGCCCTGGCGGGGCGTGGCCGACGTCGACGGGCACGGTGACCAGGCGGTAGTCCACATCCTCCCCCGGGACGACGAGCGCTTCGAGCGGCAACAGCTCGCCGCTCCCGACGGCACGGCGCAGGACCAGCCCGCTGGGGCTCCGGTCGTCCGCGACGCCGACGTAGGCAGCGGCGTTCTCGAACAGCCGAACCCGCACCGGGGTCAGGTCCTTCTCACCGAGCACACTGCCGGCGGTGAGGTCCCTGGCGGCGGCGTAGACCAGGGTGCTGCGGTCCGCGGAGGACAGCACGCGCGCGCCCACCACCACGCTGACCAGCACGAGCAGCACGCCGAGCACCAGCCGGCTGTCGAGCCACCCGGGGCTGGACAGCCGGCTCGCCGGGGGCGAGGAGGGGGTGTCGGACAACGCTCCTCCTGGGTCTGCGCGCCCGGCGCGGCCGGGGGCGCCGCACATGGTGTCCTACCGGCAGCATCCCCGCAGCCGTGTCCACAGGCCGCCACCGGGAGGCGAGCTGTCCCGGTCCCGGTCGCCGAGTCGTACAGCTGCTGTGGACAATCTGCCCGGCACGGAACGGACGGTGCCAGACTCGGGGGAGCGGGCAGGCCCGCTTCACCGACGATCGAGGAGGGCTCCATGGCTGCCGGGCGCTTCCTGCAGCTCACCGACGTGGCGGAGGTCCTGAACATCTCCTCCTCCCAGACCTACGCGCTGGTCCGGTCCGGCGAGCTGCCGGCCATCAAGATCGGCGGGCGCGGGCAGTGGCGAGTGGAACGGTCCGCACTCGAGGAGTACATCCAGCGCTGCTACGCCGAGACGCGGGCCTTCCTCAGCACCCAGCAGGCACGAGACGGTGAGCTCGTCGAGGACTGACCACCGGGGCGATCAGTCGCTGCGCACCACAGCGATCGCCGTCAGCGGCACCAGCCTGACCTGACGGACCGCGCCCGCCCGGCGCGCCTCCCCCGCGGCGTGCTCGGCCAGGTCCAGGTGATCCACGCCGACGCGGTCCAGCGTGCCGGTCACCACCGAACCGTCGACCAGGCCGAGGCTGACGCCGGTACGACTTCTCGCCAGGCCACGCAGCGCCCACCGCAGGTCCAGGCGCCTGGTCACCGGACTGTGGTCCGGGGCGGCGGAGCGCGCCCCCACTCCCGTCACGCCGAGCACCGCCGCCAGCGGCACCAGCACCTCCCGAACACCCGGCTCCTCCAGCAGCAGCCAGTCGGTGCCGGCATCGAGCAGCTGCCCACGCAGCAGCCCGACTCCCGGCAGGGTCACCACGACAGAGGCGCCGACGGCAGGCCGCAGCCGGTCGGCCAGGCGCAGCAGCGCCGCCTCCCGCCGGGTGCGCTCGGCCACCTCCCCGGCCAACTCCGCCGTCCGTGCGGCGTCGAACTGCGCCTCCAAGTCCTCGAACAACCGCTGCCAGCGCATGGACACACCCTGACTGCTGAACCGATGCGGCGCAACCTGTGTTGACCCATTGTAGATGAAGGTTTATAACATCAAACGCACACAAACGAACGTATACACGGGCGGGGGACACATGAACACCAGGACACGCCGTCCGACCCGCCGCCCGACCCGCCGCGCGGTCGCGCTCGGCACCCTTACCGCCGGACTGCTGCTCGTCGTGGCCGCACCCGGCCCCACTGCCGCCGTGCAGCAGCTGCGTGAGGTCGGCAGCGCGACCGACCAGACGGCGCCACTCGTCGCCCTGCTGGCACTGCTCGCCTGGGGGCTGACGACCTGGCTCGCCCTCACCGTGGCGCTGACGGCCGGCGGGCACCTGCCGGGCCTGACCGGCCGCGCCTTCGCCGCCGCCGCCCGCCGGATCGCCCCCACCGCGGTGTGCCGGGCGGTCGAGGTCACGCTCGGTCTCACCGTGGCGCTCGGGATGTGCGGCGCCCCTCCGGCGGTCGCCGCACCCGGCGCTCCAGTTGCCCCCCGCGCGCCGGCCGTCCCGGACGCCGCCCCGGACGCCCTCGGCGGGCCGGGCGTCGTCCCGGCCGCTGTCCCGGGCGTCAGCCTCGACTGGGGCGCGGCCACTGCTGCCGGCCCGGTCGTCGTACGCCCGGGCGACTCGCTCTGGAGGCTGGCCGCGCAGGACCTGAGGAGGCGCGGTGGCGCAGCGCCCAGCAATGCCGAGATTGCCCAGGCCTGGCCCTCCTGGTGGGCGGCCAACCGCGAAGCCGTCGGCGACGACCCCGACGTGATCCAGCCCGGCACCCGCCTGACCCCGCCACCCGCCTCGCCCTGAGCCCACTCTCCGGAGGACTCCATGTCCGTTCCCTCACCCGAGGCGCCGCTGCGCCTCGTCCCGCCGGCCACCCTGCCGGTGCTGCGCCTGCTGCCGGTCCCCGCCAGCGAGCCGCCCTACGACGACGAGCTGCCACTGGCCCACGTCGCTGCCCCGGCCACGCCGTGGGGGCCGCTGCGCGCCCTGGTCTCCGTCCCGCTGCGGCTCGTTCCGGATCTGCCGTCCAGGCCTGCCGACGACGTGACCCCCGACCGGATCCGTACTCCCGTGGACGAGCTGCCGCCGGCGCGCACGGTGGCGCGGGCTCTGGTGCAGGGGCTGCTCGAGGTCCTGGCCGGCGTACGAGCAGTCCGTCAGCTGCAGCGGCTGACGACACCGGAGCTCTTCCTGCAGCTCGAGCAGGCGGTGCACGCCGCGGCGGCCCCCACCGGCCTGCGCCCCGGCACCGGAGCGGTACGCAGCCTGCACGTGCAGGAGCGCGCCGAGGGGGTGGCCGAGGTCTGCGCAACCGTGCGGCGCGGTCCGCGGATGGCGGCCTTCGCCCTGCGGCTGGAGGACGTCGATGGCCGCTGGTGCTGCACGGAGCTGGTCGGCCTCTGAGCCAGGCACCGACAGCTGGCGGACCTGTTGTGCAGCGGCTTGTGCAGGAGAGGTCACGTTCTGGGAAATCTTGCGCTCTCCTGCATCACCCTGTCGGGCGCACCCCCGACCCCACGGCGGCGGGCGGGCGGAGACAGTGCGGAAGAGCCTCACGTCGCCTGCTGGACCGCGGAGCGCCGGGCGGATCCCGAAGTCAGTGCCGCGGGTCCCCGTGGCAGCGCTTGTACTTGCGGCCCGAGCCGCAGGCACACAGCTCGTTGCGGCTCTGGGTGTGCTGCCCTGAGGCGGGAACGGGGCGCTGGCCGGGCGGCGCGGCGGACGCGGGGCCGGACGCGGCGGAGGACGCGGGTCCGGCCGAGCGCTGCACGCCGGTGGAGCCGGGGGCGCCGTCGAAGGCCGGCCCGGTGTACTCGACCTCGGCCGGACGCTCCGGCCGGCCGAAAGCGTCCGGGAGCGCCGATGCTGCGGGAGCGACCGGCGCCATGGCTGCGCCGGCCGGCACCGCTCCGGCCGGCGCTCCACCGGCCGCCGGCCGCTCCCGGCCGTTCGACAGGTGCTCGACGAAGACCTCGCCGGGATTCTCACCAGGACCGCTGGCCACCAGGTCGGCCGGAACGGCGGGCTTCGGGACGGCGGCGGCCGCCTCGTCGACCTTGACCTCGACGTTGAACAGGAAGCCGACCGATTCCTCCTTGATCGCCTCCATCATCGAGGCGAACATGTCGAAGCCCTCGCGCTGGTACTCCACCAGCGGGTCGCGCTGGCCCATGGCCCGCAGGCCGATGCCCTCCTGCAGGTAGTCCATCTCGTAGAGGTGCTCGCGCCACTTGCGGTCCATCACCGACAGCAGCACCCGCCGCTCGAGCTCGCGCATCACCGGCTCGCCGTTCGGCGCGAGGCCGAGCGCCGCCTCACGGGCGTCGTAGGCCGCGGACGCATCCGCCTGGATGTCCTCGATCAGGCCGTCGGCGCTCAGGCCGTCGCGGTCCGCGTCGTACTTCTCCAACGCCAGGCTCACGGGGTAGAGCGTCTGCAAGGCCGTCCACAACTGCTCGAGGTCCCACTCGGTCGGGTAGCCCTCGGCGGTGGCGGCGTAGACGTACATCTCGATGACGTCGTCGACCATGTTGCGGATCTGCTCGTGCAGGTCGGCACCGCTCAGCACCTTGCGGCGCTCGTCGTAGATGACGGTGCGCTGACGGTTGAGCACCTCGTCGTACTTCAGGACGTTCTTGCGGATCTCGAAGTTCTGCTGCTCGACCTGGGTCTGCGCGGAGCGGATCGCCCGGCTGACCATCTTGGACTCGATCGGCACGTCGTCGGGGATGTTCAGCCGATCCATGATCATCTCGACGGCGCCGGCATTGAACAGCCGCATCAGGTCGTCACCGAGCGAGAGGTAGAACCGGGACAGGCCCGGGTCGCCCTGTCGGCCGGAGCGGCCGCGCAACTGGTTGTCGATCCGGCGCGACTCGTGCCGCTCGGTCCCGAGGACGTAGAGCCCGCCGGCCCGCACCACCTCGTCGTGCTCGCTCTTGACCGACGCCGTGGCCCGCTCGAGCGCGTCCGGCCAGGCCTTCTCGTACTCCTCCGGCGTCTCGACCGGTGACAGGCCGCGGCTGCGCAGCTCGTCGGCGGCGATGTGCTCGGGATTGCCACCGAGCATGATGTCGGTGCCGCGGCCGGCCATGTTGGTGGCCACGGTGACGGCCCCCTTGCGTCCGGCCTGCGCGACGATCGTCGCCTCGCGGTCGTGCTGCTTGGCGTTGAGAACCTCGTGCGGGACGCCGCGCCGGCGCAGCAGCGTCGACAGGTGCTCGCTCTTCTCGACCGAGATGGTGCCCACCAGCACCGGCTGCCCGGCCTCGTGCTTCTCGGCGATGTCCTCCACGACAGCGTCGTACTTGGCGTCTTCGCTCTTGTAGACGACGTCGGCTTCATCGACCCGCTTCGGGTCACGGTTGGTCGGGATCTCGACCACGCCGAGGCCGTACGTCTGGCTGAACTCGGCTGCCTCGGTCGCGGCGGTGCCGGTCATGCCGCCGAGCTTGCTGTAGAGGCGGAAGTAGTTCTGCAGCGTGATGGTGGCCAGCGTCTGGTTCTCGTCCTTGATCCGGACGCCCTCCTTGGCCTCGATCGCCTGGTGCATCCCCTCGTTGTAGCGGCGGCCCGCCAGCACGCGGCCCGTGTGCTCGTCGACGATGAGCACCTCCCCGTCGATGACGACGTACTCCTTGTCCTTGCGGTAGAGCTCACGTGCCTTGAGGGCGTTGTTGAGGTAGCCCACCAGCGGGGTGTTGACCGACTCGTAGAGGTTGTCGATGCCGAGCTGGTCCTCGACCTTCTCCACCCCCGACTCGGTGATCGCCACCGTGCGCTTCTTCTCGTCGACCTCGTAGTCGACGTCGCGGACCAACCGCGGGATGATCCGCGCGAACTCGGAGTACCACTTCGTCGCCTGGTCGGAGGGTCCGCTGATGATCAGTGGCGTGCGGGCCTCGTCGATGAGGATCGAGTCGACCTCGTCGACGATGGCGAAGTGGTGGCCCCGCTGCACGAGCTCCTCGGCGCTCCAGGCCATGTTGTCGCGCAGGTAGTCGAAGCCGAACTCGTTGTTGGTGCCGTAGGTGATGTCGCAGGCGTAGTTCGGGCGGCGCTGCTCGGGGCGCTCGTTGGCCAGGATCACCCCCACGGACAGGCCGAGGAACCGGTGCACGCGACCCATCCACTCCGCGTCGCGGCGGGCCAGGTAGTCGTTGACGGTGACGATGTGCACGCCGTGGCCGGCCAGACCGTTGAGGTAGGCCGGCAGCACCGAGGTCAGCGTCTTGCCCTCGCCCGTGCGCATCTCGGCGATGTTGCCCATGTGCAGCGCCGCACCGCCCATGACCTGCACGTCGAAGTGCCGCTGCCCCAGCGTGCGGCGGGCGCCCTCGCGACCGACCGCGAAGGCCTCGACGAGGATGTCCTCGACGTTCTCGCCGTCGGCCAGCCGCCGGCGGAAGACGTCGGTCTCCTGGCGCAGCTCGGCGTCGGTCATCGCGACGAACTCGGCCTCGACGCCGTTGACCGCATCGGCGATGTTCTTGAGCCGGCGAAGGGTCTTGCCCTCGCCGGCACGCAGGAGCTTCTGCAGGACCACGCGTTGCACCTCTTCGGTAGGACGTCTGGGTCATCGTAGGCGCCGCGCGTGCGAGATCGTCCCCTCGGCCGGTCCGGCGTTGGGCCCAATGCTGCCGTGAACGAGGGCGTCCTGCGCGGCGGGATGCTGCACCGCGGCAAGCACGTGGACTGCTGGCCCGGCGGGCTGCTCCCAGGCGACCGATGAGGACGTCACGGAGCGGCCGCCGGCGCCCACCGAGCTGCGGACCGAGCGGCTGCTGGGGGCTGGGCCACGTCGACGACGTCGTGCCGAGGAGTGGGCGGCGGGGACGAACGCCAATGTCGCCGTGGTGGAGGCGCGCGACGGCACGCTGCTCGGCCTGCCGCGGGTCGAGCCCTTGCGTCCTACCAAGCTCCGCGTGGGGGTGACCCCTCCGTAGGACGCAAGGAGCCGCGGGGTCAACTGGTGTAGTGGCGGCGCTCCCAGCTGGACCGCACCGGCTCCTGGGGACGCGCCGGCTGCGGCCGCGCCTCGTCCGCCCGCGCTTCGCCTGTCGGCGCATCGGCTGTCCGCGCCGACGCCGCCCGCGCCGGCTCGGAGCTGAACCCCCGCAGCCGCAGCGAGTTGGTTACGACGAACACGCTCGAGAAGGCCATGGCCGCCGCGGCGATGACCGGGTTGAGCAGCCCCGCGAGCGCGAGCGGGATGCCGAGCACGTTGTAGGCGAAGGCCCAGAACAGGTTGCCCTTGATGACGCGCAGCGTGCGACGGCTCAGCCGGATCGCGTCGGCAGCGGCGGTGAGGTCGCCGCGCACGAGCGTCAGGTCGCTCGCTTCGATCGCCACGTCGGTGCCGGTGCCGATGGCCAGGCCGAGGTCGGCCTGCGCGAGCGCGGGGGCGTCGTTGACGCCGTCACCCACCATCGCCACGACCCGGCCCTGCTCCTGCAGCCGCTTCACGACCGACACCTTGTCGGCCGGCAGCACGTCGGCGACGACCTCGTCGATGCCCACCTCCTGCGCGCCCGCGCGCGCGGTCGCCTCGTTGTCGCCGGTCAGCAGCACCGGGTGCAGCCCGAGCGCGCGCAGCCGCCGGACCGCCGACGCACTGCTCGACTTGACGGTGTCGGCGACCACCAGCGCCGCCCGCACCTGTCCGTCCCAGCCGGCGACGACGACGGTACGACCGGCGGCTCGCGCGGCGTCCACCTCCGCCTGCAGCTGCTCGGGCATGCGCAGCGACCGGTCAGCCAGCAGCTGCGGGCGGCCGACGACGAGCGCGTAGCCGTCCACGACACCCTGCACCCCCAGCCCCTCGCGGTTGTCGAAGGACTCCACGGGGGGCAACGGGCCGACCCGTTCGCGGGCCGCCTCGGCGATCGCCCGCGCGATCGGGTGCTCGCTGGCGTCCTCCAGCGCACCCACCAGGCGCAGCACCTCGCGCTCGTCGGCGCCGGCCGTGTGCACCGAGACCAGCGACATCTGCCCGGTGGTGACCGTGCCGGTCTTGTCGAGCACGACCGTGTCGATCCGCCGGGTGCTCTCGAGCACCTCCGGTCCCTTGATGAGGATGCCCAGCTGCGCACCGCGGCCGGTCCCGACCAGCAGCGCGGTGGGCGTGGCGAGCCCGAGGGCGCAGGGGCAGGCGATCACCAGCACCGCGACGGCGACCGTGATCGCCTTGGCGGTGGAGGCACCGGCGCCGAGCCACCAGCCCAGACCCGCGACCGACAACGCGATCACGATCGGCACGAAGACCGCGGCGACCCGGTCGGCCAGCCGCTGGACCGGCGCCTTGCCGGTCTGCGCGGCGGTGACCAGCCGGCCGATCTGCGCCAGCGCCGTATCGCTGCCGACGCGGGTGGCCTCCACGACCAGGCGACCGCCGACGTTGACGGTCGCACCGGTGACGCCGTCGCCCTCCCCCACCTCGACCGGCACGGACTCGCCGGTCAGCAGGGACAGGTCCACGGCGCTGCGACCCTCCACCACCACCCCGTCGGTAGCGATCTTCTCGCCCGGTCGGACGACGAAGCGGTCGCCGACCGCCAGCGCGTCGACCGGCACCCGCTCCTCGCGCCCGTCCGCCGTCAGCCGCGCGGCCTCCTTGGCGCCCAGCTGCAGCAGTGCCTGGAGTGCGGCACCGCTGCTCCGCTTGGCGCGGGCCTCGAGGTAGCGGCCGGCGAGCAGGAAGGCGGTCAGCGCAGCCCCGACCTCCAGGTAGAGCTCCGGGGTGCTGCCGTGCGAGCCGATCCGCAGCTCGAACGGCATCCGGAAGCCGGTGTCGCCCGCGGCCGTCGTCAGCAGCACGACGATGGAGTAGACCCAGCTGACCAGCGCGCCCATGGACACCAACGTGTCCATCGACGCCGTGCCGAGCCTGAGGTTGGCCCACGCGACGCGGTGGAACGGCCAGGCCCCCCACAGCACGACCGGCGTGGTCAGCTGGAGCGCGACCCACTGCCAGTTGTCGAACTGCAGCGCCGGCACCATCGACAGCGCCAGTACGGGCAGGGTCAGCGCCCAGGAGACGGCCAGCCGGCGCCGCAGCGACGTCGTCGGGTCGAGCGGCTCGGCCCGCGGCTGGTCCATCGCCTGCGGTGTCGGGAGCACCGCCTTGTAGCCGGCAGCCTCCACGGCCCGGACGAGGTCCTGCGGGGTCACGGCGGTCTCGTCGTACTCCACGGACGCCTGCTCGGTGGCGTAGTTGACCGTCGCGGTGACGCCGTCGAGCTTGTTGAGCTTGCGCTCGATGCGGTTCGCGCAGGAGGCGCAGGTCATCCCCTGCACGGGCAGGTCCAGTGCGCTCATGCGCTCGACTCCAGGGTGAAGGGCACGGTCCGTACGACGTCGTCGACGCGCAGTTCGAGGAACAGCCGGTAGCTGCCCGGACCGGGCAGCTGCGCGGCGTACGTCGTGGTGGCGCCCTCCTCGCGGGCCGGGTGGACGTGGGTGTAGGCCAGGTCACCGGCGCGGAACGCGACCAGATGGCCGCGCGCGCCGAGATAGGGCTGCGGGACGACGGGCGTTCCGTCGGTGCGGGAGGCGGTGAAGGACAGCTCGCTGCCGTCGCGGGACAGTGCGACGCGCAGGTCGCCCACGGTCGCGGTCGGCTCGGGCGCGGGCAGCGGCCGCGCCTCGAGCGGCCCGGGCACGGCCAGGTCGACCGCGAGGCTGCGGCGCTCGCCGCCGGTGGAGAAGTCGGCGACGGCGCGGTAGGAGCCGGCGGCCAGGATCAGCGGGACGCTCCAGGTGCCGTCGGCCGCGAGCTCCGGATGGACGTGGGCGTGCCGCGCCAGGTCGCGACTGACCAGCACGAGATGCATCTGCTTGCCCTGCTCGACGTCGTACGCGGTGACCGGCCGGCCGCCGTCGCCGAGCACCCGGAAGGTGAAGGGTCGCGTCTGCCTGGCCGGCAGGGTGGTGGTCGGGACGTCCAGGCGCAGCCCGCCGGCGGACAGGGTGGTGCCCAGCGGCCCGGCGCCCACGTCCGGACCGGGGCGGTCGCCGCCGTGCGCGGCGTGCGCACCGGCCTCCAGCGGAGCGGCATCCGCGACGTCACCGGTCGCCCGTCCCAGCGCGAGCGCCCCCACCAGCACGGCCACCAGGCCGACACCGAAGACGCCGAGCCGGACGGCAGGGGTCAGCTCTCTCACGAGGCCACCGAGTAGCCGGCTTCCTCGACGGCCGCCTGCACCGCCTCGTCGGAGATCCCCTTGCCGGTCACCGTGACGGCGCCGGTCTCGAGCACCACGTCCACGGACGAGACGCCGGCCACTGCGCCGACCTCCTCGCTGACCGACGAGACGCAATGGCCGCAGGTCATGCCGGTGACGGTGTAGGTGTAGGTGCGCTGCTCCATGGTGTCCTCCTGGGGTGGGACCGAATCCGGGTCAACGCTACCCCGAGGGGGTATGTTCCCGGCTCATGGCCGACGGCCTCCCCCTACCCACCGACCCGGCCACCGCCCCCGCACCGCGCCGACCCGCGGCTGCACCGCCACCAAAGATGGCTGTCAGGTGATCTCGAGCAGCTTCTCTCGGACCGCGTAGACCACGGCCTCCATCCGCGAGTGCAACTGGAGCTTCTCGAGGATGTTGCGGATGTGGTTCTTCACGGTGTTCTCGCTGATGAACAACTGCTTGGCGATGTCGCGGTTGTTCATCCCCTTGGCGACCAGCTTGAGGACCTCCATCTCGCGGTCGGTGAGCCGTGGGGTCGGGACCTGCTGCCGGTCGTCCGTCTTCTTGATCATCGTGGCGAACTCGGTGAGCAGCTTGCTCGCCATCGACGGGCTGATCAGCGATTGTCCGCCGTGGACGGCGCGGATCGCCGAGGCGACCTCCTCGATGGAGATCTCCTTCAGCAGGTAGCCCATCGCACCGGCCTTGATGGCGTCGTAGAGGTCGGCCTCCTCGTCCGAGATCGTCAGCATGATGATCTTCGAGGACGGGACCGTCTCGTGGATCGCGGTGCAGGCGTCGATGCCGCCCCGCTTGGGCATCCGGACGTCCATCAGGACGATGTCGGGCAGCGTCTCGGTCGCGGCCGTGATCGCCTCGGCGCCGTCGCTGGCCTCACCGACCACCTCGATGTCGGGCTCCTGCTCGAGCACCATCTGCAGGCCGCGGCGGAACAGGGCGTGATCGTCGACGACGAGCACGCGGATCGGCTCGACGACAAGACCCCCGGGGGCAGGCACAGGACCCGGGGCCGGCATGTCGGTCAAGGAGCCTCCCAGCTCGTCGGACGCACAACGGCGGTGCGGCCGCGCCGATGTCCCGGGAACCCGGGAACTTGGCCATCCTGTCACGCACCCGCCGCGGGCAAGGCCGCTTGCCCCGGACGGGCGCGGCGGCCTCAGCCGGCCGCCAGCCGGATGACGCCGTAGTCGTAGCCGTGCCGCCGGTAGACGACGCTGGGCAGCCCGCTCGCCGCGTCGGCGAACAGGTAGAAGTCGTGGCCGACCAGCTCCATCTCGTGCAGCGCGTCGGCCGTCGTCATCGGCACCGCGCTGTGCGTCTTGTCGCGCACGATGAGCGACTCGGTGTCGTCGGCGCCCGGCTCGGGCGGGTCGAGCAGGGCCACCGCTTCGTAGGCCGTCTCCGCGGACGAGCCGTTGCTCGGCGCCGTCAGCGGCGGCAAGTCGGCCGGCAGCCCGGCCGTCGCCTCCGCCACCGAGGGCGGGGTGTGCCGGCCGTGGTGCACCCGGCGGCGGTCGTGCGCCTTGCGCAGTCGCGCTTCGAGCTTGAGCACCGCGGCGTCGAGAGCGGCGTAGAAGTCGGCGGCGCAGGCCTCGGCGCGGATCACCGGACCCTTGCTGTAGCAGGTGATCTCGATGCGCTGGCAGCGGTCGGACTGGCGAGGGTTCTTTTCGTGCATGAGCTCGACGTCTATCCGGATGGCCCGCGAGTCCAAGCGTTCCGAGGGAGCCAACTTGACGGCCACGTGCTCGCGATAGTGGTCCGGCACCTCGACGTTCCGGCCTTTGACGACGATGTCCACGCGGGTCCTCCTGCAGATCGGGATGGCGACGGCAGAGCCGCAGCGGGCTGCGCCCGCACAGCTCGGGTGTTCGCGTAGGGAGCGGCTGGTGCTCGGAACTGGCCTCCTCTCCGAGTCGGCGGACCCCGGAGTCCGGGGCCATTGCCCCGACGCTAGACCGGTCCGGGCCCGCTGGACAGAGGTGCCGTCCCTCGAACTCTGCCCACCACGTCGGGTGCCGCAGCCCTTCCCCGTTCGACCCGCTTCGCACCTGTCCGGCGCGCGGTCGCTGCGACCGCCGCCGCCCCGCGCACGTCGGCACCGGCCGCCCGCAGCGCCCGGGCGGCCTCCACGAGCGTGGAACCGGTGGTGACCACGTCGTCGACGACCACGACCACCAGCCCGTCGAGCCGCCGGCGTGCCCGCAGCGCGCCGGCGAGGTTGGCGGCGCGGGCCGCGGCGTCCAGCCCGGCCTGGTCGGCGACCTGGCGGGCGCCGGTCAGCACCGGCCGGGCGCAACCGGCCGGCAACCGCCGCGCCGCCGCGGTCGCGAGCCGGCGGGCGTGGTCGTGCCCCCGCGCGCGCACGCTCGCCGGCGACGAGGGCACCGGCACCAGCACGATGCGAGCCGGGAGCTCCAGCAGGGTGACCGCTCCAGCGAGGGCGGCACCCAGCGGCCGGGCCAGCCCGAGCCGGCCGTGCTCCTTGTGCGCCAGCAGGACAGCGCGGGCGACCCCGTCGTAGGCCGTCGCGACCGCCAGGTCGGGCAGTCCCGGCGGGCACGGGTCGGGTCGGTGCCGGCGCGGCGCTCCGAAGCCGGCCAGGCAGGCCGCGCACAGGCCCCGCCCGGAGCCGCCGCAACCCGGGCACTCCTGTGGCAGGACCAGGTCGAGCAGGTCGGCCAGCACGGCGACGACCCTGCGCCCCGCGCCACGCCGGGGGAAGAGCCGCCAGGGCAGCTGTGGATCAGCTGGGAGAGCTGTGGATCAGCCGGGCAGTGTGAATCAGCCCGGATAGGCCGGTGCGCTCCCGGCCTCTCCGCCCCCCGGTACCTCGCGGAACAGGGTACCGGTATCGCGGAACAGCCGGGGCTGACCGTCCACCAGCGCACCGACGACCAGCGGCCGGCCGGCTGCGGCCGCGACCTTCACCGCGTCCCCGGACAACCCCGGCCGCTGGACCACCGTCGGTCCGGCGGAACCGTCCACGGTGACGTTCCACAGCACGACCTGCGAGCCACCGGAGGAGGCGAGCACCGCCAGCGTCGTCCCGGACTGCCACGCCACGTCGGTGACGTCGGTGAGCAGGCGTGCCACGGGACCGGCGGCCACGTCGATCCGCGGCCCGGCGGGTCCGGGCTCGATCCGGCCGACGTAGAGGCGGCGCGCCGTGCCGGTGCCGAAGACGAGTGCGATCCGGGCGCCGTCGCGGGAGACCCGCAGTCCGCTGAGCGGTCCGGCGCCGGTCGGTTGCTCGTACGGCACCGCACAGGGGTCTGCTCGGGGCGGCCGGCCGACCGGCGCCAGCAGGCAGACAGCGGGCCGAGCGCCGTCCGCGACCAGCCACAGGCCCTGGTCGCCGGGTCCCCACGAGAGCGAGCCGAGGCCGGGTCGGCGCAGGACTGGCGAGCCGAACGGCCCCTCGGGCGGCCCCGTGCGCACCTCGTCCAGGTCGTCCGCGACACGGCTGAGCAGGCCCAGCGCCCCGCCGGCCGGACTGACCGCGACGGCGTCGACGGGCAGCGGGCCGGGGCCGGTGGCCTCCGACTCCGGCAGCGGGCCGTCCAGGCTGCGCAGCTTGCGGCCCTGCACGTAGTAGAGCGGGGCCTGCGGGTCGACCCCCGCGGGGTGGTACTCCGGCCAGTCCTTCCGGCTCTGCACCTCCCCGGCGCCCTCGACCTGGAAGGGCCGCCCCTCGACCAGCAGCCGGACCCCCTGGAAGGCGGGCACCAGCGTCCACGCGAACTGCGCGGACAGCCGCTGTCGTCCCCGGGCCCCGAGCGCCTCGACCTCGCCCGTCAGGTCGACGGTGACCACGCCGTCCCGCTCCACCACCGGCGAGGCGAGCCCGGTCCCCGCCGGGAGCGCGCTGGTCACCGCCGGGCGAAGGGGCGGGGTCGCCCCGCCGACCAGAGCTCCGACCAGGGCCGACGCACGGGCCGCCGTCTCCGGGAGGAACACCCGGTCCGGCACCAGCCGTCCGGTCGCCTCCCCGTCCAGCGCGCGGGCCAGGAAGTGCACGTCGTACGGCCGGAAGGAGCGCTCGCGGGCCTTGCCGGTCAGGTGCAGGCCGGCAGGCACCGATGTCAGGCGGTACTCCCCGGACGGCATCCGGCCCACGACGTAGGTCGCGGGAACCGGGGCGTCGTCGAGGACGAAGGCGCCAGTCGGGTGGATGCGGGCCGTCGTGTCGAAGCGGACCGTGAAGGTGAGCGGGTCCTGGCCGGTGCCCTCGACGAAGCCGCGGGCGCGGTAGACGACCGCCCCCTGCTCGTCGTCCCACGTCGTGCCGGGAGCCAGGAACGTCCGGGCCACGGCGTGGCCGTCGTCGGGGCTGCTCTGCGCGTTGAGAAAGCCGCGGACGATGTCCTGCGGGCTGGCCCCCGGCTGTGGACCGGGCGGAATCACGCGGACCGGCGCCGGCTCCTCCCGCGCCGCCTCCACCTGGCCGGCGGGCTGCACCCCCTCGGTCAGCGGCAGCCCGCAGGCCGGCAGCAGCAGCAGCGCGAGGAGCGCGAACGGTCGCCTCACGACGGTCTGCCGGGGAGTTCGAGAGGGGTATTGGGTGCGGTCCGGCCGGCCTTGCGCGGCAGCGTCATCCGGAAGACCGAGCCCTCCCCCGGGATCCCGGCCGCCTGCAGCCAGCCGCCGTGCAGACGCACGTCCTCGAGCGCGATGGCCAGGCCCAGCCCGGTGCCGCCGGTGGTCCGTGCCCGGGAGGGGTCGCCGCGCCAGAAGCGGGTGAACACCATCCCGGCCTGGCCGGGCTGCAGGCCGACACCCGAGTCGCGGACGCTGACGGTGACGATCTCGCGGGTCGAGGCCAGCCGCACCTCGACCGGCCGGCCCTCGCCGTGCTCGACGGCGTTGACCACCAGGTTGCGCAGTGCCCGCTCGATGCGCAGCGGCTCGATGTCGGCCACGACCGGCCAGACCGGCAGGACGACGTCGAGCCGGCTGCCCTTGCGCTCGGCGAGCGGTGCGGCGGCGGCGGCCACCCGGCGGACCAGCGGACACAGATCCACCGGCGACGCGTCCAGCGAAGCGGCCTTGGCGTCGTACCGGCTGATCTCGAGCAGGTCGACGAGCAGCGCCTCGAAGCGGTCCAGCTCGGCCTGCAGCAGCTCGGCGGCTCGGGCCGGTGAGGGCGGGAAGTCCTCGCGCGCGTCGTAGAGGACGTCGGCGGCCATCCGCACGGTGGTCAGCGGCGTCCGCAGCTCGTGCGAGACGTCGGAGACGAACCGGCGCTGGACGCGGGAGAGGTCCTCGAGCTGCTGGATCTGGCTCTGCAACGCGCCGGCCATCGAGTTGAAGGTGGAACCCAGCCGGGCGATCTCGTCCTCGCCGCGCACCCGGAGCCGCTCGTCGAGCCGGCCCTCGGCGAGCCGCTCGGCCGTCGACGCCGCAGCCCGTACTGGGGCGACGACCTGTCGCGCGACCAGGCCCGTGATGAGGGCGAGCAGCGCCACGAGCAGCAGCCCGGCGGCGGCGATGGTGCGCCGGACCAGATCGAGGGTCTGCTTCTCGGTGGTCAGCGGGAAGAACTGGAAGACCCGGTAGTCCCCGAGCACCGGCACGCGGAACGAGGAGCCGACGACCACACCGGGCTCACGCGCACCGCCGGCCGGGACGTCGGCATGGACGTAGGCCATGCCCGGCGCAATCTGCAGTCGCGCGTCCAGGTCCACCGGGATGTCGGCCAGCTCGGCGTCGCCCGCCTCGTAACTGCTACCGCGCGAGGGGCCGGCGACGACGACCGAGGACGAGGAGCGGCTGCGCACCTCCGCGGCGAGCTCCTCCAGCAGCAGCTCCTGCGCCTCGGCGCTGCGATCCTCGATGCCGATGCGCGCCTCGAGCAGTAGCAGGGCCGAGCGTGCCTCGGCCAGGGACGTGCGGGTCTTGGCCTGCACGAGGCCGCGGCCGACCGACTCGAGCAGCAGCGAGGCGAACAGCGCCATGATGACGCCGGACACGACCAGCGTGCTGACCACGACCCGGGTCTGCAGCGACCGTCGCCACCTGCGCGCCGCGGCCGAGCCGGCCGCGTGCGCCGCCGCGGCCGCGCCCTCGAGAGCACGCCGCCACGGCGGGTCCAGCGAGACGGGGGCCGGTCGCGGGCGGCTGGGTGGGTCGACCGGCCCGGTGCCTACCGGTGCCGGTGCGCCGGGCAGGCCGGGGGTCAGGCCGGACCTGCCTTGTAGCCGACCCCCCGGACCGTGACCACGACCTGGGGGTGCTCGGGGTCGCGCTCGACCTTCGCGCGCAGCCGCTGCACGTGCACGTTGACCAGCCGGGTGTCGGCGGCGTGCCGGTAGTGCCACACCTGCTCGAGCAGCACCTCGCGGGTGAAGACGGTGTGCGGCTTACGGGCCAGCGCGACCAGCAGGTCGAACTCGAGCGGTGTCAGCTGCACCTGCTCGCTGCCCCGCACCACCTTGTGGCCGGGTACGTCGATGGTCAGCGGGTCCTCCGGCGGGCCGATGGTCAGCGTCTCCGGCTCGGCGTCCTCACGCTGGCGCAGCCGCGCCCGCAGCCGGGCCACCAGCTCCTTGGGCTTGAACGGCTTGACGACGTAGTCGTCCGCACCGCTCTCCAGGCCGAGCACCACGTCGAGGGTGTCGCTGCGCGCGGTGAGCATGACGATCGGGACGCCGCTCTCCGCGCGGATCTGGCGGCAGACCTCGATGCCGTCGGTGCCGGGCAGCATCAGGTCGAGCAGGACCAGGTCGGGCTTCTCCCGCCGGAAGGCCCCGAGGGCGGCGTCGCCGTTCGCGACGAAGGCCGGGTCCAGGCCCTCGCCGCGCAGCACGATGCCGAGCATCTCGGCCAGTGCCGGGTCGTCGTCGACGACGAGCACGCGGCCCTTCATGCCGCACCCGATGTCCGCATCGCTCCATCGTCGCACCACAGACCGGCCGCGGGAGGGGAAAGCCACTCTGGCCGTGCCAGCATGGGCAGCACCGGGACCACCGGCACCGCCACGGAAGAGGGAGCATGAACGAACCCGGTTGGACCGCACCCGAGGGCTGGGGTCCGCCGACGCCGTCCGCCCCGCCGCCGGCTCCGCCGCCGTCCGGCGAGCCGCAGTACGGGCAGCCGCAGTACGGGCAGCCACCGGATCCACCGCGGCCGGACGTGAAGCCGGGGGTCGTGCCGCTGCGACCGCTGGGGCTGGGCGAGCTGCTCGACGGGGCCGTCGGCGTCGTCCGCCGCTATCCGCGGCCGACCCTGACCATGTCGGCCGTCATCGCCGTCGTCGCGACCGTCGTCAACGTGGGCCTGTTGCTGAGCGCCTTCCGCCCGTTCGTCGACCCGGACTCCGCCGCGGACCTGCAGGGCGGGGACCTCGAGGCGCTGGAGGCGGCGCTGGGCGGGGTCGCGGTCGGTGGGCTGCTGACGGGCCTGCTGGCGGTGCTGTCCGGCGCCATCCTGACCGGCGTCGTCACCGCGGTGGTCGGCAAGGCGGTGCTGGGCCAGCCGCTCGGCCTGGCCGGCGTCTGGGAGCAGGTCCGGCCGCGGCTGCTCGGGCTGCTCGCCGTCGCCGCCCTGCTCGGGCTGCTCGCCGGCGGCCTGGTCTTCGCCGCCGCCCTGGTCGGCACGCTGATGATCGCGATCGGCGGGCCGCTGCTCGCCCTCCTGGGCGTGCCGCTGATCCTGGGCGGCGTGGCCGCAGCGATCTACCTCTACATCCGGTACTCCCTGGCGCCCTGCGCGCTCGTGCTCGAGCGGCTCGACGTCCGCACCAGCCTGCACCGGTCGGCGGTCCTGGTGAAGGGCGACTGGTGGCGGGTCTTCGGCATCACCGGGCTGACCTTCCTGATCGCCGGATTCATCAGCCTGGTGGTGCAGGTGCCGTTCGCACTGCTCGGCGACGGCTCGACGGCGGGCCTCACCGGTGGTGGGGACGTGCTGGCCACCCGCGCCCTCATCGCCTCCTCGATCGGCAGCATCGTCGCGGCGACGCTGGTCGACCCGTTCCAGGCCGGTGTCCGGGCACTGCTCTACGTCGACCGGCGGATGCGCGCCGAGGGCCTGGACGTGGCGCTGACAGCGGCGGCCAGCGACCGGTCGTGAGGCTGCTGGACCTGGACCGCGAGGCGGCCCGCCAGGCGGCCCGGGAGGAACTGTCCCGCCCGGAGTACGACGCCGCGCAGCCGCCGCTGCTGATCCGCCTGGCCGGTCGGCTCCTGCGCGTCCTGGGTGATCTGTTCGACAATGCCGCGGACGCGGTCCCGGGCGGCCCCGCCGGGCTGCTCTTGCTGTTCCTGCTGCTGGGCGGCGCGGTCGCCATCGTGCTCGCCAGGGTCCGGCCGTCCGCGCAGGGCGGGAGCCGGCAGGCGCCGCTGTTCGCCGGCAGCGCCCTGCTGACGGCCCCGGAGCACCGGGCGCTGGCGCAGGTCGCGGCCGCCGAGTCGCGCTGGGCCGACGCGGTGCGCGAGCGGCTGCGTGCGGTCGTCCGCGACCTGGAGACCCGCGGCGCGCTGGACCGCCGGGCCGGCCGCACCGCCGGTGAGGTCGCCCGGGACGGCGGCGCCGCGGGGCCCCCGGCCGCCGAGGACCTGCTCCGTGCCGCCGTCCTGTTCGACGAGGTCTGGTACGGCGGTCGCGCCGCCGACGCGGCCTCGTACGCCGTGCTGGTCGAGGTGGACGAGCGGGTCGGGCGCAGCCGGATCGGGGTGGCGTGACCGGCACCGCGGGTCGGACCGGTGCCGAGCCGCTCACCGCCAGCGGCCCGACCGTCCGCTCCGCCACTCGGGCAGCGCGCGGACCGGCGCTCGTGGTGGCCGGGGTGGTGCTGGTGGGGGTGGTCGTCGGCGTCCTCGGCGCGACCGGCTCCGGTGGCCGGCTCGACCCCGACGCCTACAGCCCCGCCGGCGCACGGGCGCTGGCCACGCTGCTGCGGGACCGTGGCATCCCGGTCGAGCGAGTCGAGACGGTCGAGCAGGTGGTCGCGGCGGACGATCCCGCGGCGACGGTGGTCGTGCCCGCTCCTCAAACCCTGACCGGCAGCGAGCTGGCGGGGCTGGGCGGCCTGGTCGCGCCGTTGCTCGTCGTCGGCGCCGAGCAGGCCCAGCTCGAGCTGCTCGGGCTGCCGGTCCGGGCCGGCCCGGCGGTCCCGGTGGAGCGGCGCCGGCCCGGCTGCACGCTGCCGCTGGCGGGCACGGCCGGAGAGGTCGATCTGGGTGGCCCGACCTACGACGCCGAAGGGGTGCCCGCCGCCGGTTGCTACGCCGCCTCGGGCAGCGCGACGCTGCTGCGCCTTCCCTCGGTCGGCGTCACGCTGCTCGGCGACGGGACACCGCTGACCAACGAGCGGCTCGGCCACCGCGGCAACGCCGCCCTCGCCCTCGGCCTGCTCGGCGACGCCGACCGCGTCGTGTGGCTCGTCCCGCGCCCCGGCCGGACGGTGCCGGAGGGTGAGCAGCCGCCGCTGTCGGAGCTGGTCGCGGACGAGCTGAAGCTCGGCGCGCTGTGGCTGCTGGTCGTCGGTGCGGTGCTCGCGCTGTGGCGCGCCCGCCGGCTCGGCCGGGTCGTCGGGGAACCGCTGCCGGTGGTCGTGCGCGCCGCCGAGGCGGTCGAGGGGCGCGCCCGGCTCTACCACGCGGCCGGGGCCCGCGGGACGGCCGCCGAGGCACTGCGCGCCGCCACCCGCGAGCGGCTGGCCACCCGCGTCGGGCTGCCCGCAGGCGCGGAGCAGGCCTTCGTCGTCGCGCTGGTCGCCGAGCGCACCGGCAGCGACCGGGCCGTCGTCGGCGGGCTTCTGTACGGTGGCCCTCCGGTCGACGACGCCGCTCTGGTGCGGCTGGCCGGCGACCTTCGCATCCTCGAGCAGGCCCTGACCCGGGAGGTGGCCGGACCGTGACGGCACCGAGTGGACCGTCCCCCGACCGCCCCGAGCGACCCGCCCGCCGCCGGGCGGCGAGCTCGTCTCCGCCGACCACCCGGACCACCTCCGGGCGCGCCAGGGCCCCCCGCCGGGCGTCCGGCAGCGAAGGTGCCCGCGAGGCGCTGGTCGCGCTGCGCTCCGAGGTGGCCAAGGCGGTCGTCGGGCAGGACGCTGCGGTCACCGGTCTGGTTCTCGCGTTGCTCTGTCGCGGACACGTCCTGCTCGAGGGTGTGCCGGGCGTCGCGAAGACACTGCTGGTCCGCGCCGTCGCCGCGTCGCTGTCGCTCGACACCAAGCGGGTGCAGTTCACGCCCGACCTGATGCCCGGCGACATCACCGGCTCGCTGGTCTACGACAACCGGTCCTCGGCCTTCTCCTTCCGGGAGGGGCCGGTGTTCACCAACCTGCTGCTGGCGGACGAGATCAACCGCACACCGCCGAAGACGCAGGCGTCGCTGCTGGAGGCGATGGAGGAGCGGCAGGTCACCGTGGACGGGACGCCGCGACTGCTCCCCGACCCGTTCATCGTGTGCGCCACCCAGAACCCGGTCGAGTACGAAGGCACCTACCCGCTGCCGGAAGCGCAGCTCGACCGCTTTCTGCTCAAGCTCACCGTCGGGCTGCCGTCGCGCGAGGACGAGATCAAGGTCGTGGGCCCCCACGACAGAGGCTTCGACCCGCGCGACCTGCGTGCCGCCGGGCTACGGCCGGTCGCCGACGCGGCCGACCTGGCCGCCGGACGCGAGGCGGTGCGCGGCGTGACCGTCTCGCCCGAGGTGCTGGGCTATGTCGTCGACCTGTGCCGCGCGACGCGCAGCTCGCCGTCGCTGTCGCTGGGCGTCTCGCCCCGCGGCGCCACAGCGCTGCTGGCCGGCGCGAAGGCCTGGGCGTGGCTGTCCGGCCGCGACTACCTCACCCCCGACGACGTGAAGGCGCTCGCGCGACCCACCCTGCGGCACCGGGTCAGCGTCCGCCCCGAGGCCGAGCTGGAGGGTGTCACTGGCGACGGGGTCCTCGACGGCGTCCTGTCCTCGGTGCCCGTCCCCCGCTGACCGTGGCTGTCACACCGCGACGGAGCAGACCGGCCACACCACGACCGGGCAGGTCGGCACCGGGCAGGTCGGCACCGTGGCGCTGACCGGCCGGGCCGTGCTGCTCGCCCTGCTCGGCCTGCTGCCGGTGCTGCTGCTGCCGTCGCTGTGGACGGTGCTCGTCGTCGTCCTGCTGCTCACGGCGGTGTGCGTCGCAGATGCCCTGGCTGCACAACCGGTCTCGTCGCTGCGGCTGGTGCGCGGCGGAGCCACCGCCTGCCGGCTGGGCGAGCAGGTCGAGGTCAGCCTTGCGGTCACCAATCCGGGCCCACGCCGGCTACGCGGGCTGGTGCGTGATGCCTGGGTGCCGTCGGCCGGCGCGTCCCCCCGCTCCCATGCGCTCGAGGTGCCGCCGGGTGAGCGGCGCGTCCTGACGTCGGTCCTGCGACCGACCCGCCGCGGCGACCGCCTGCCGGACCGGGTGACGGTGCGTTCGTTCGGCCCGCTCGGCATCGCGGCTCGGCAGGGCCGGCACGAGTTGCCGTGGCGGGTACGCGTCCAGCCGCCGTTCGCCTCCCGCCGCTTCCTGCCGGAGCGGCTCGCCCGGCTGCGCCAGCTCGACGGGGCGGTTGCCGTGCGGGGCCGCGGACAGGGCACCGAGTTCGACGCGCTGCGCGACTATGTCGAGGGCGACGACGTGCGGTCCATCGACTGGCGCGCGACGGCCCGCCGGCAGGACGTCGTCGTACGCACCTGGCGGCCGGAGCGGGACCGCACGCTGATGCTCGTCCTGGACACCTCGCGCACCTCCGCGGGCCGGGTCGGCGACGCCCCCCGGCTCGACGCCGCGCTCGATGCCGCCCTGTTGCTCTGTGCGCTGGCCACGCGCGCCGGTGACCGGGTCGACCTGCTCGCCTTCGATCGGGAGCCGCGGGCGGCCGTCGAAGGCGTCGGCCGTGACGCACTGCTCCCGCGGGTCGTCGACGCGATGGCCGGGCTGGAGCCCGCGCTCGTGGAGAGCGACGGCCGCCGACTGGTCGGCGAGGTGCTGCGCCGCACCCGCCAGCGCTCGCTGGTGGTGCTGTTCACCTCTCTGGACACCGCCCCCCTGGAGCAGGGGCTGCTGCCGCACCTGAGCTCGCTGACCTCCCGGCACACCGTCCTGCTGGCTGCGGTCGCCGATCCGAGGGTGGAGCAGATGGCACGTGCCGGCGGCTCGGTCGAGGACGTCTACGCCGCCGCGGCCGCCGAGCGGGCGCGCACCGAGCGGCGCCGCCTGACGCTGCTCCTGCGGCGCCGGGGTGTCGAGGTCGTGGACGCCCCGCCGGAGACCTTCGCGCCGGCGGTAGCGGACGGCTACCTCGCACTGAAGGCCGCCGGCCGGCTCTGATCCGGGTGCGTCAGATCAGAAGGGTGCGGGCTCCTCGCTGGGGTCGGGTCCGGTGATCTGTTGCACCTGT
>JBBDWV010000043.1 GCA_040902655.1 Mycobacteriales bacterium | reverse complement strand
CAACTGAGCTGCGACACGCGGGCCCTGGCCGGAACCGCGGGCTCGACCAGCGCGGGACGCGTGCGTCCGACGGTCACGGGCGGCGCGCTCCGCTGCGATCCGGCTGCGCGTCGGCAACCAACGCGGCCGCCACGTCGCGCAGCTTCGTGTTGCTGGTCTGCGACAGCCGGACGAGTTCGGTGAACGCGTCGTCGGTGGACAAGCTGCGGCGGGCCATTAGGAGCCCACACGCCTGGCCGACAACGGGGCGGGGGTACGCAGGCGCGGCGGCGCCCGGCCCGAGCGCAAGCGCTACGTCGGCAAGGACAAGACGTGGCAGATGTCGTCCGGCGTGCAGTCGGCGGGATCGAGCCGGGAGCTGCGTTCCAGGTGTGCTTCGAGCTCTGTCTGCAGGGCGGCCAGGCGTCGGATGCGTTCCTGCACATCGCTGAGCTTGGTGTCGAGCAGCGCGGCCACGTGCGTGCAGGGCACGGTGCCGTCGGCGCGCAGGTCGATGATGCTGCGGATCTCGGCGAGCGTGAGTCCAGCGGCCTGCGCCGCGTTGATGAAGCGCAACCGGAGGAACGTGGACTCGTCGTAGCTGCGGTACCGGTTGCTCCCGCGCTCCGGATCCGGCAGCAGGCCCTTGCGCTCGTAGAACCAGATGGCCTGGCTCGTCAGACCGGCCGCGTCGGCGAGCTCCCCGATCAGCACCCTCACCCTCCGACTCTTGACCTTGCACCACGGTACAAGGTCTAGCTTCCGGCATATGGAGGTCACGCTGCTGTACTTCGACGCCTGTCCGAGCTGGCGCGTCGCCGACCAGCGACTGGCCGCGATCGTCGCCGAGCGCCCCGAGGTCGTGCTGATCCGGCGGGCTGTCGAGACCCCCGAGGAAGCCCAGTTGTTGGGGTTCCACGGCTCGCCGAGCATCCTGGTCGACGGTGTCGACGTCCTCGCCGGACCGGATGCCGGCGTCGGGCTCTCGTGCCGGGTCTACGACACCCCGGACGGCGCGGCGGGTTCACCCACCATGGCGCAGCTCCGCGCGGCACTCGTCGTCTCGGAAGCGGGCGTCTGATGACCGACGGCCATGACCTGATCGTGATCGGTGCCGGGATGGCCGGTGTAGCGGCGGCGAACAAGTGCGCCTCCGCGGGCTGGAAGGTCGCGATCGTCGACGCGCTGCCGTACGGCGGCACGTGCGCGCTGCGCGGATGCGACCCCAAGAAGATCCTGCGGCGCGCTGCCGAGATCATCGACGGCGCCCGGCTGATGCGGGGCAAGGGTGTCGACGACGCCGACCTGTCGATCAACTGGGTTGACCTGATCGCGCACAAGCACGGCTTCACCGATCCGGTCCCGCAGGCCATGGAGAACGACCTGTCCGGCAACGGCGTCCAGACGCTGCACGGGCAGGCGCGGTTCACCGGCACCAACACCATCGCGATCGACGGCACCTCCTACGAGGCAGCGCACTTCCTGATCGCCGCCGGTGCCCGCCCCCGGCCGCTGGACGTCACCGGCCACGAACACCTCACCGACAGCACCGCTTTCATGGATCTTCCGACGCTGCCGCGGCGGATCCTGTTCGTCGGTGGTGGCTTCATCTCCTTCGAGTTCGCGCACATCGCGGCACGTGCCGGCAGCGCCCCGGTCATCCTGGACCGCGGACCGCGGCCTCTCAAGGAGTTCGACCCCGACCTCGTCGAGCTCCTCGTCAGCCGCGGCGCCGGAGCCGGGATCGAGCTGTGGCGCTCCACCACGATCAACGCCATCGAGAAGTCAGAGACCGGCTACCAGGTGAGCATCGAGCGGGCTGGTCAGACCGACACCGTGGAGTTCGACCTCGTCGTGCACGGTGCGGGCCGGATCCCCGAGCTGTCCGGCCTGCAGCTGGACGCCGCCGGCGTCGAGTGGGACGAGCAGGGAGTGCGCGTGGCCGCTCACCTGCAGAGCACCAGCAACCCCGCCGTCTACGCCGCCGGCGACGCAGCCAACACCCTCGGGATGCCACTGACACCGGTCGCGGTGTTCGAGGGCAAGGTCGCCGCCTCCAACATGCTCAAGGGCACCACGACCGTTCCCGACTACACCGGCGTCCCCACGGCCGTCTTCACCATCCCCGAACTCACCCGCGTCGGGCTGCTGGAGCAGCAGGCTCGAGACCAAGGCATCGACGTCGACGTCCGGCTACCGCGACACCAGCGGTTGGTACTCCAACTACCGGCTCGGTGAAACCACCGCCGCGACCAAGATCCTCGTCGACCGCTCCACCGACCTCGTCGTCGGGGCGCACCTGCTCGGCCCCGAGTACGGCGAGCTGATCAACGTCGTCGGCCTCGCCATGAAACTCGGCCTGACCACGCGGCAGCTGAAGTCGATGACCGCCGCCTACCCCACGGCCGGCTCAGACCTCGGATCCATGCTCTGAAGCCAACGGGTCAAACGGTACTTGACTCCGGGGCCCACTTGCGTCGCCTCTGCCCTGACCGCGCGGAGCTGCAGCCAAGCCTGACGCGCCCGTCACGGCCGCCGGCGACGCTGCGCCGAGCGCGTCCGGGTCCTCGTCCGGGCCACGGTCGTCGGACACGAGACCGGGGGAGGGGTCGCGCTCATCGTCTCCGCCGAGCGCCCGGACCGGGCCGCACGGCTGGTCCCAGACCAACGCGATCGCCGACGCCCTCGTGGCGCGCTGAGGAGCCATCGCCGCGCCCGCCGAGCCGAACGTGAACAAGGCTGCCGGCAGCCCCGAAAGGCCAGTGGTACCGATCATGTCCTCAGCAAGGAGAGCACCGACCGTGACGCCGGCGACGAGGCCCGCGCCCGACAGCACCTGGCTCGCCAGCAGGATGCGCAGGCTCCGTGCCTGTAGGCGCTCCTGGTCACTTTCCCCGTATCCGGCAGCGGCGCGGGCGCCGGCCGCGGCTGTCACATGTTCGTCCGCTCGACCGGCAGGTGCGTCTCGTACATCCGGACAGCGACGAGCAGTCCAGAGGCTGCGGTGATGGCGGCGACGACGGCGATGGCCGCGCGCAGGCCGTACAGGTCGGCGACGATGCCGCCGAGCAGCGCGCCGACGGCGAAGCCGGCGTCGCGCCAGAGTCGGTAGACGCCGACGGACCGGGCGCGCCAGGCGGGGTGGGCGACGTCGCCGATCGCGGCCAGCAGCGTCGGGTAGACCAGCGCGGTGCCGGCGCCGAGGGTGACGGCGGCGATGGCCCAGAGCGCGAAGCTGTCGACGACTGCGACGAGCGCGAGGGCGGCGGCCTGCAGCAGCATGCCGGCGACGATGAGGTTCTTGCGGCCGAATCGGTCGGAGGCGGCGCCGGTGACGAGCTGGCCAAGGCCCCATACGGCCGGGTAGAGGGCGGCGAGCACGCCGATGCGGCCCACCGACAGGCCCGCGGAGGCGAACAGCAGTGGGAACAGCCCCCAGGCAAGGCCGTCGTTGAGGTTGTTGACCAGCCCGGCCTGGCTGACCGAGGACAGCGCCGGCTCGTCGAGGGTCGTGCGGCGGAAGACTTGGCGGGTGCTCAGGTGCTCGGCCTGGTGCGCCCGTCCGTCGGCGCGTGCAACGGGGGCGTGGTTCGCGGCCTCGAGCCGGGCGTATTCGCGGGTCTCCTGCACGACGGTGGTGGACAGGCCCAGTCCGAGGGCGACGAAGGCCAAACCGAGGAAGAACGGTGCCGGGCGCAGGCCGTACTGGGCGGCGAGGTAGCCGGTGGCCAGGGCAGTGGCGCCCACGGCGAGGTAGCCGGCGGCCTCGTTGAGGCCCATCGCCAGGCCGCGCCGGGCTGGCCCGACCAGGTCGATCTTCATGATGACGGTGGTGGACCAGGTCAGGCCCTGGTTGACGCCGAGCAGGATGTTGGCGAACACCACCCAGCCCCAGGTAGGGGCGACCATGAGCAGCAGAGGGACGGGCAGACCGATGAGCCAGCCGGCGATCAGGACCGGCTTGCGGCCGTAGCGGTCGGACAGGGCGCCGGCGGCGAAGTTCGTGATCGCCTTGGTCAGGCCGAACGCGACGATGAACGTGGTGGCGACGGTGAAGCCGGTCAGACCGAACTCCTGCTCGGCCAGCAGCGGCAGGACGGTGCGCTCCTGGCCGAGCATGCCGCCCACCAGGGCGTTGACCGCGACGAGCAGGGTGAACTGGCTGGCGTTTTCACGTAGCCCCAGACGGACCGGCGCCGTCTTCTTCGCGCCGGCAGGTGGCGTCATGATCGGGACAGTTCCTGGCCGGTCGCCTGCGCCCAGTCCTCCGGGCCGCCGACGACCACGGCGACGCCGCCGTGACCGGCGCGCTCGAGCAGGCTGGCCGCCGTCATGGCGCGCTCGCCGTGGCCGCACATCACCACCGGGGCCTCCGGCAGCTCGGGCACCTTCCCTTCGGCGAGCTGGCCGAGCTCGGCGTTGGTGGCGCCGACTACGGCGCCCATGGCGAACTCTGAACGCTGCCGGACGTCCACGACGGGCCGCTCGCCGAGGGACCATGTCTGGACGAGCGGTGTGCTGGCGGTGGCGCGTCCGTTTCGTTGCCAGGCTGTGATTCCTCCGGTGAGCTCGCCGAGCAGGCGGTCGTAGCCGATCTTGCGTGCCTGCCAGACGATCTCGGCCGCGTCTTGGTCGTCGTTGCGCACCACGACCAGCGGAGTCGTCGGCTCGGCCGTCCAGCCGAGCCAGGTGGCGAAGACGCCGCGCAGCGGAATGCTGACCGACCCGGGCAGGTGCGCAGCCGCGAACTGCTGGACGGGACGCACGTCGACGACCAGCGCGCTGCGTTCGACGGCGGCGTCGATCTCTGCCGGCGACAGTGCTTGCAGGTCGGCGGTGGCCGGTAGCGGCGCCGGGCCCCGGCGGTTCACCTCGCCCAGGTAGCGGAAGTAGCGCGGGTATGCGCCGAGGCCTGCGAGCAGTTGGGTGACGAAGGCGTCTTCGTCGGGCGCCTGCAGCAGCGCGTTCGCGGCCTTCTCCCGGCCGATGGTGCTGCTGCGCTCGGCGCCCGACGCCGCGGAGCAGAACGAGCCGGCGCCGTGGGTGGGCCACACCTGCACCTCGTCGGGCAGCGTGACCAACCGCTGCAGTGAGTGCCACTGCGCCCGCGTCAGCTCCTCGGTCCGCTCGGGGCTGACCAGGTCGGTACGGGCGGCCGCCCCGACGATGAGCGACCCGCCGGTGAACACTCCCAGCGGCCGGGCGCCGTCCAGTAGCAGGAACGACAGGTGCTCGTCGGTGTGGCCGGGAGTGGCCAGGGCCCGCAGCGTCAGGCCGCCCAGATCGACCTCGTCACCGTCGCCCAGGCCGGTGTGCGGGTACTGCCGGCCACCGGCGGCGGAGGCCAGCAGCGTCGCTCCGGACGATGCCAGGTCGAGGGCTCCGGTGACGAAATCGGCGTGCAGGTGCGTGTCGGCGGCGAAGGCCACCGTCAGCCGATGCGCCTGCGCCGCCTGCTGCAGCCCACGCAGGTCGCGCGACGCGTCGACCGCCAGCGCCCGCCCGTCCCCCAGGCCCACGAGCCAGCTCGTGTTGCCCAGTCCGTCATCGACGACCGGGATCAGGTTCACTGCCATCGCCTCCTTATCAAGTAGGTGCTTGAAGAGTGAGGGGCGCCGCGGTAGTTTGTCAAACAACCGCTTGAGGAGGTCGTCGTGGGAGATCGCATCGCCAAGGACGCGCTGTACGAGGCGCTCGCCTCGGTCGCGAAGGCATTGGGCAGCGGCCGGCGGGCCGAGATCGTCGACGTCCTGGCCCAGGGTGAGCGACGCGTCGAGGACCTCGCGGGACAGATCGGCCAGAGTGTCGCGAACACCTCCCACCACCTGCAGCAGTTGCTGGGCGCAGGTCTGGTCCGCACCCGCCGAGACGGCACCCGGGTGTTCTACTCGCTGACGAGCGAGCAGGTCGGTGCGCTGTGGCGGGCGATGCGCGGCGTCGCGGCCGAGCACGTCGCGCGGCTCGACGAGCTCGCCGATGCCTACCTCGGCGACCGAACCGAGCTGGCGACCATCGGACGCGACGAGCTGGCCGGCCGCCTGCACGCCGGCGACGTGGTCGTGCTGGACGTACGACCGCCGGCCGAGTACGCCGCCGGACACATCCCCGGTGCTGTCAACGTGCCGCCGGCTGAGCTGTCCGAGCGGCTGCGGAACGTGCCGGCCGACCGGACCGTCGTCGCCTACTGCCGCGGGCCGTACTGCGTCTACGCCGACGAGGCAGTGCGCGAGTTGTCGTCCACCGGCCGCACCGCTCTGCGCCTGGTCGACGGCTTCCCTGAGTGGGCCGCGGCGGCTCTCCCGACCGCGCGTGCGGTCTGACGCCCGGCTGGTGCGCCGACGTCGACACCTGATCAGGGGGGGTCTCCCGCAGGTCCACCCGCGGCGACGACCTGTGCGAAACTGGGCGCATGGCTTCTGCGGGCTCCACGGCGCTCATCTGCCGGTGCCTCCTGGCCACGTCACTGACTGCTGTCGACGACTGCCTCTGTCAGGTCTGACGGACCCAGCCCTTGGGGCTGAGGGACTTCAACCACCGACAGATGCTCCTCGACAGGAAGTCCACTGCAGTGACGATGAATGCGTTGAACCGGCCCGACGAGGCCGTTGACGGCTCCTGGTTGCGCCGGCTGTGCGTCCGGCTGGGCGGCTGGTGCGGCTGGCTGGTCGACACGCACCACGCGCGCATCCCGTTCTGACGGTTCTCCGGGGCTCTGGCGTCGACGGGCCGGAACGTCGGTCCGCTGCTGACGGCTGCCGGATTTTCGCCGGCGCCGTGGGTCAGGAGGCGGTCGTCTCGCCGCCGGCGGTGACCGGACAGGCAGAGCGGCCGCGCCAGCGGGCGCGCAGCGCCCATCCGAGTCCCGCGACCGAGGCTGCCGCCAGGAGCGGCTGCGCCGGGGCGAACCACGTCATGGCGCCGCTCGAGCCGAGGGCGACGAGTACGAGCTCGTTGCACACAGGACAGCCGACGGCGAACAGCGACACCAGGGCGGACAGGACACCGCGCCGGGCGGGGCGGTCCTGGGCGTCGACCTGGAGGTCACCGCCGGGCCGGATGTAGGTGGCGAGCAGCAGGCCGGACAGGACGGCGATGACGGCAAGTGCGGGATAGCTCCACCACGTCACCGGGACGGCGCGGCCGAACACCGGGTTGGGCACGACGTCGGTCGGCAGCCCGATCAGCAGGCCTGTGGCAACGGTTCCCAGGACGGCGACGAGCGTGTGACGCGGCGTCCAGTGCGCAGCCACCGCAAGAGTCTCCAGAGATCGTGGGGATGGTCGCCGATCGTCCGTCTCGGTCATGAGGCGCGGCCGGCCGACAGCCGGTCGACGACCAGAGAGGCGGGGCACCGGCCGGTCGCGACCAGGAGCAGCTGGTTCAGGCCGATCCCGGTCGTCATCAGGAGGAACCAGGGCGAAATGGCGGCGGCGAGGGCAGCGCTGAGCAAGGTGGCCGTGCCGGCGAGCAAGAAGAGCACGCGCTCGCGTGGCCAGGCGGTGTTGGCGAGGCAGGTCGTCGGTCTGGTCATGCAGGCTCCTGGAAGTGGTTGCGGCGTATCCACTCCGGGCGGCGAGCGACCCGGTGGAATACCCCCCGGGGTACCTTGCTTGGATCCGTACGACCGAGCGCTGGCACGGCGCCCCCACGACGTTGAGGATCTGAGATGACAGAGGAAAGCACGACTGGGCGGACGTCGGCGGCTGCCGACGGCACGTCCCGCTCGCCCAGGCCGCGCACCCGCCAGTCCAGGGCAGAGGACACAGTTCCGAGGCCGGCCCGGAGCGGTTCTCCTCGGGAGGCGGGCGAGCTTGCGTCTCCGGCGCCGTCTCCACGAAGCACGGCGCGCCGGGCCGCAACGACGCGCCCGGACGCCAAGCCCCTGGCCGATGCGCTCGTCCCGGCGCTCGTTCCGGCGCTCACGGAGTCGCTGGCGCCCAAGATCGCCGACGAGGTCACTGCTCGGCTCGAGGCAGCGGAGCAGCGTCGCCTCGCGGAAGCCGCGGCTGCGAGCGCGGCGAACGAGCCGGCCGACGCGCTGCACGGTCGCCGCTTCGGTCTCATGGGCCGCCTCGGGGCGTGGACCGCGACGCACTTCCGTCCGGTCTTGGCCGTGTGGCTGCTCATCATCGTCGGTCTCGGTGCCTTCGCCCCGAAGGTCGAGCACGCGCTCGCCGGGGCGGGCTGGGAGGCCAAGGGCTCGGACTCGGTCCAGGCGCGCGAGATCGTGCAGGAGCAGTTCGGCGGCATGTCGAGCTCAGCCCTGCAGGTCGTCGTGGCCTCCGAGGACGGACCGGTCATGGAGGGCGCGGGCAAGGCGGCCATCGACGAGGCGATGGCGATCTTGGATCGGGACGAGCGCGTCGCGCAGGTGGTCCCGCCGCAGCCCGGGATGTCGATCTCCCAGGACGGCAGGGTCGCCGTCATCCAGGCAGGTGCCGGCGACCCCAACACCAACGAGATGGTCCGGGCCGCCGATGACCTCAAGGACCCGCTTCGTGAACTGAGCGGCGACGGCATCGAGGTCGCGATGACCGGCAGCTCGGTGCTGTGGAGCGACTTCAACGCTGCCAACCGTGACGCCATGATCAAGAGCGAGCTGATCTCGTGGCCGGTCACGCTGGGCATCCTGGTGCTCGCGTTCGGCTCCCTGGTCGCCGCCGGCCTGCCGCTGATGCTGACGATCGTCGGGCTCGTGGCCGCTGCCGGTTCCCTGTACATCGGCTCGCTCATCGGCGACATCTCGATCTGGGCCATGAACTTCGCGCTCATGTTCGCCCTCGCGCTGGGGATCGACTACGCGCTGTTCCTGGTCGTCCGGTTCCGGGCGGCCCACTTCGGCCAGTCGGAGAACGTCGTCGAGGCCGTCGCCGAGACGATGGAGACGGCGGGCAAGGCGGTCCTGTTCAGCGGCCTGACGGTGCTGATCAGCCTGTCGGCCGTGCTGCTGGTGCCTTCACCGGCGGTCCAGTCGATGGCGCTGGGCATCATGCTGGCCGTCGTCTTCGTCCTCGCGGCCACCCTGACCCTCCTGCCGGCGGTGCTGGCCCGGCTCGGCGACCGAGTCGATGCGGTGTCGCTGCCGTGGGTGCACGCCGGTGAGCACCGCTCGCCGAGGTTCGCCGCGTGGGCAGAGCGGCTGTGGAAGCGCCCCGTCGCGTACGGAGCTGTCGCTCTCATCGTGCTCATCGCGCTCGCGCTGCCGGTGTTCGGGCTGCGCACCGGCATGCCGAGCATCAAGGTCGTGCCGGAGGACGAGTCCAGCCGTGTCGGCTACGCGCTGGTCACCGAGGCGTTCGGCCCCGGCGCCCCCGGCATGCTGCAGGTCGTGGCGCCGCAGGACGAGGCTGTCGCCACCAGCGCGGTGCTCGAGGCTGACCAGGGCATCGCCCAGGTCATGCCCACCGTCACCGGCCAGGACGGCATGGCGCTGATCCAGGCCGTGCCGACGACCGACCCGTCCTCGCAGGAGATGGGCGACACGATCGACCGGCTGCGGGCCGAGCTGCCAGCCGACGTGCTCGTCGGTGGCGCCGCGGTGGAGAACTACGACCTGGAGAACCTGCTGGGCGACAAGGCGCCACTGGTCATCGGCGTGGTCCTCGTGCTGGGCTTCCTGCTCCTGCTGGTCGCGCTGCAGGCGCCGCTCATCTCCGCGCTCGGCGTCCTCACCAACCTGCTCGCGACTGCGGCGGCGTTCGGTGTCGCGCGTCTGATCTTCGACGAGGGCATCGGCTCGAACCTGCTCGGCTTCGAGTCCCAGGGCTTCCTGGACGCCTGGGCGCCGGTGTTCTTCTTCGCCATGATCTTCGCGATCGGGATGGACTACACCGTCTTCCTGCTGGCCAGCGCCAAGGAGCACTGGGAGAAGAGCGGCGACCCGCACGAAGCCATGGTCGGCGGCCTCGCGCACTCCGGACGGACGATCTTCGCCGCGGCCGGCGTGATGGTCGCGGTGTTCTTCACCTTCGCCCTGTCCGAGCCGCTGCCGCCCAAGGAGATGGGAATCATCCTGGGCGTCGCGGTCCTGCTCGACGCCGCACTGATCCGCCTGCTCCTGCTGCCCGTCCTGCTCCGCCTGACCGGCAAGGCGGCCTGGGCCACCCCCACCTGGATGCGCAAGGTCCTGCCGAACGTGACCTTCAGTCACTGACCGACATCGGCGCTGCCCGCGACGCCCCCTGTGGCCGTTGCGGGCAGCGCCTTCGTCGTGCCCGGAACACAGGCTGAGCAACGACCGTTAAATACCCCAAGGGGTACGCTACGAGAGGAAGTCAGATGAGCAAGACGATCACGATCACGGCTGACAACTTCGAGAGCACCGTCCGGTCCAACGAGATGGTCCTGCTCGACTTCTGGGCATCCTGGTGCGGCCCGTGCCGCTTCTTCGCCCCCATCTTCGAGAAGGCCGCCGAGGAGCACCCGGGCATCGCCTTCGGCAAGATCGACACCGAGTCGCAGCGCGAGCTCGCCAGCGCGTTCGCGATCACGTCGATCCCGACACTGGTCGCCATCAAAAGCCAGACCGTCGTGTTCTCCCAGCCGGGAGCGCTCCCCGCTGCCGCTCTCGACGAGCTCATCGAGCAGCTTCAGCAGCTCGACCTCGAGCTGGTCCGGTCCACCGCCGGCGGCACAGCAGCCTGAGCGCAGGCCGACTCCGCAGCATCGACATGACAGGAGCAGCCCCATGTGGCACGACGGCTACGACAGCACGGCCTGGCTGGCCATGGCCGGGATGATGACGCTGATGAGCGCGCTGACGGCAGTCGTCGTCATCGCGATCGTCAAGTCCACGCGCGAGGGCAGCAAGGGCAGCACTGCCCTGCGCCTCCTGGACGAGAGGTACGCGCGCGGCGAGCTCGACAGCGAGGACTACGTCGAGCGCCGGCGGCAGCTGCTCGAGCGCTGACGCGACGCACACGAAGGGCCGGTCGCGGGACCGGCCCTTCGTGCTGTCGGGGACCGGCATGCTGGCAGGAACAGATCCTGGTCGGCCGCGTTGTGAAAGGTACCCCTGGGGGTACGCTGTCCGGCGAACGAAGGAGCAGTCATGACGACAGAAGCAACGCTCGACGAGCTCGAGACGGCGCGCGCCGCAGGCGCCGAGGTCTTGGACGTCCGAGAAGGCGACGAGTACGCCGAAGGGCATGTCCCTTCTGCGCGGCTCATGCCGCTCGGCATCGTCCCGGTGCGCGCCCACGAGCTTCCCACCGGCACCCCCGTGTACGTGATCTGCGCCAGCGGGGCGCGGAGCGCGCAGGCCGCCGAGATCCTGCAGCGGGCGGGCGTGGACGCCCGGACCGTCGCCGGTGGCACCAACGCGTGGATCCGCAGCGGCCGTCCGGTCGAGACCGGCGCCCCGCGCTCCTGAGAGGAAGGCACTCCGATGACCGACACCCTTGAGCGGGACGGCCTGACCGTCACCATTCTCGAGACCCCGAGCCTGGGGGATCGCAGCTACGTCATCGACGACGGCGCGCACGCCATCGTCATCGACCCGCAGCGCGACATCGACCGGGTGCAGGACGTGCTGCGGGAGCGGGGCGTCGCCGTGGCGGCAGTCGCTGAGACGCACGCGCACAACGACTACGTCAGCGGCGGTCTCGAGCTGGCTCGCACCGCAGGCGTGCCGTACCTGGTCCCGTGCGAGGCGGAGGTGGCCTACGAGCGCACCGAAGTCTGCGACGACGACGTCCGCACGATCGCCACGATGACTGTCCAGACGATCGGCACACCCGGACACACCCACCACCACGTGTCGTTCGCCGTCGGCAAGGGCGACACGCCCGCGTTCGTCTTCACCGGCGGGTCGATGCTGTTCGGCGCCGTCGGACGCACCGACCTGGTCGGACCGGACAGCACGCTCGCCCTGACTCACGCGCAGCACGCCTCGGTCCGTCGGCTTGCTGACACGCTGCCTGACGAGACGGCGGTTCTGCCGACGCACGGCTTCGGCAGCTTCTGCTCCGCCACGCCCACCTCGGGAACCGCCTCGACCATCGGCCAGCAGCGCACGCAGAACCCGGCGCTCACGCAGGACGAGGAGCAGTTCGTCAGCAGCCTCATCGCCGGCTTCGACGCCTATCCCGCCTACTACGCCCACATGGGCCCGACCAACCTCGCCGGACCCGCCCCGGTCGACCTGTCTCCGGTGCAGCAGGCCGAGCCGGACGAGCTCCGCAGGCGGATCGACGCGGGGGAGTGGGTCGTGGACCTGCGCGACCGCACGGCGTTCGCGCGAGGTCACGTCGCCGGCACGTACAGCTTCGACGCGACCGGCAACGTCGTCACCTACCTGGGCTGGCTCATCCCTTGGGGCACCCCCTTGACCCTGATCGGCGACACGCCCGAGCAGGTCGCCGAGGTCCAGCGCGAGCTGGTCCGCATCGGCATCGACCGCCCTGCCGCGCAGGCCACCGGACCGATCGAGCACCTGGCCGGCAGCACGCCCCTGGCGCAGTACCGCACGGCCACGTTCGCCGACCTGGCCAAGGCCCGGATGGACGGGAACGTGCACGTCCTGGACGTGCGTCGAGACGCCGAGTGGAACGACGGGCACCTCGAAGGGGCCCAGCACATCCCGCTGCACGCGCTCACCGCGCGCATGGACGAGGTTCCGAACGGCCTGCTGTGGGTGCACTGCGCCGGGGGCTTCCGGGCGTCCATCGCCGCGTCGGTCCTGGACGCCGCGGGCAAGCAGATCGTCGCGATCGACGACGACTTCGGCAGCGCCAGCGAAAGCGGACTGCCCATCATCGGCGCTCCCGCGTCCTGACAACGCGGGGGCTCCCCGTCGGAACGCCCGTAACCCCGGCGTTGTTGTACGCACAGCGCCGGTCGGCGGCGCCATGAACCAGGAGACCCGCATGCAGCTCGACGAGGACGCCGTCAAGACCGCCGTGAACCGGCTGCGGCGCGCCGAAGGCCAGATCGCGGGTGTCATCCGCATGCTCGAGCAGGGCCGCGACTGCAAGGACGTCGTCACTCAGCTCGCCGCTGTGTCCCGGGCGCTGGACAAGGCCGGCTTCACCATCGTTGCCAGTGGGCTCAAGCAGTGCCTGATGGAGGACGGAGACAGCGCGGAACTCGATGTCGCGCAGATGGAGAAGCTCTTCCTCAGCCTGGCCTGAGTTCGGCCAGCATGCCTGCTAGCGAGGAGCTGGTACCCGTCGTCGTGCCACGACCGTGAGGACGACGGCGCCGCCGGCCGCGAGGACAGCCGTGAGCACGAGCAGTTCCGGCAGCCCGAGCACGGGGATGAGCGCCCCCGCGATTGTGGGGGCGGCCATCGAGGCGACCGCTCCGACCACCAGCGCCACGGTGAACCCGTCGCCAGGCCGGTCCGTCACCACCTGCGCCGTCCAGACGGCCAGCACAGCCGAGCCCACCATGAAGCCGGCTCCCAACAGCAGCGCCGACAGCAGCATGAGCGGCAGCGACCCGCGCCCGAGGGCGAGCAGGACCAGTGCGCTGCTGACCACCAGGACGCTCCCGCAGCCGACGAGCGGGGGGCCGAACGACCGGACCAGCCGTCCTGTGGCCAATCCGGCAAGCCCGCCCAGGCCGATGACGGCGAACATCAGTCCCGCCGCTGACGCGGCCAGCCCACCGCTGCGTGCGGTGTCGCTGGCGTAGGTGAAGTAGATCGTGATGGCGGTGAAGTAGAGGACAGCGTAGGCGAGCGGCTCGACGAGGGCCCGCCGCAGCGGCGACTGCCGCGCGCTGTCTGTGCCGCTGCGCCGGGGCGCCAGCTGCGGCACCGTCCGCAGGTTCAGGACTGCGGCGGCTGCGGCGGCCAGCGCGATGCCGGCCCAGGTGAGCCGCCACGACGAGGACGGGCCGACCAGAGCCACCCCGGCCAGCAGAAGCAACCCGGCGCTGGTCCCCGTGGTGATCACCGCCAGCACGGTCGGCCGGTGCCGCAGCGGCACCGCCTCCGCAACGATGTCGGAGTACGGCGCCCACACCCAGCCGGCAGCGCTGCCGCCCACCACGGCGCCGATCGCCAGGACAGACGGGGTCGGCGCTGTCGCGACGAGCGAGCACCCCGCGACGCCGCACACGCCGCCCACCGTGGTCGGGGCGCGCGGCCCCCGCCGCGCCGACAGCCGGGGGCCGGCCAACAGTCCGAGGAGGTATCCCAGGAAGGTGCCGCTGGCGATGGCACCGAGGAGCAGCTCGGACAGGCCGAACTCCGACCGGATCGCCGGCAGGGTGAGCCCGTAGGCGCAGCGCGCCATCCCGAAAGCGACGCCGACGACCACTGCTCCACCCAGGCTCACCTGGATCGTCGACCTGTCCACCACCCCAGGGTGTCACCGCGGATGCGGTGAATGCGATCGGTCCACGTTCTCCCTCGATCCCGTACGTAAGCACCGCGAAAATGTACCCTAGGGGGTATCAGCACCACGGGAGGAACCGCCATGTGCAGCAAGGCCACGTGCCGCAAGTGCGGCAAGACCACCTGGTCGGGTTGTGGGAACCACGTCAAGCAGGTAATGCGGGGCGTTCCCGCCGTACAGCAGTGCACCTGCGCCAGCGCCAGCGACAAGCAGACGCCGGCAGCGGCTGCGCTGCCTGCCACGGGCGAGAAACGAGGCAGGTTCACTTCGCTGTTCCGTCGCTGACCCGAACAGGTCGAGGGCTCGCTACGGCCGAGGGCGGTGCGCCACGAGCAGCGTGTCGACCGCCGTCGCGTCCTCGACGGTGCGCCCGACCTGCTCCAGGCGCTCGACCGCGAGCTCCTCGGCCGCGGCGGCAAGCAGATCGTGGTCGTAGAGCAGGTCCTCGTCCTGCGGCCCGCCGACCCCGCGCTTGAGGTTGTCGCGGTCGTGCCCGAGCACGAGCAGCCGACCGCCTTCGGCGACGGCCGCGGCAGCGCGAGTCAGGACCGGCAGGAGCGCGGCGCGTGGCAGGTGCAGGTAGAGCACGAGCACCAGGTCGAAGTGCCCGGCCGTCAGATCGGCCGTTGTGGCGTCAGCGACCTGCCAGTCCACGTCGACTCCCAGTGCCTGGGCGCGGGCCTTGCCGCGCTCGAGTCCGACGGGGGAGAAGTCGAGTGCGCTGACCTGCCAGCCCCGGCGGGCGAGCCACAGTGCCATCCGTCCTTCGCCTGCGGCGAGATCGAGCGCCCGGCCCGGCGGGAGCTGGCCCAGGATGGAGGCGGCGAGAGCGTTCGGCTCGTCGGACCACTGCTGTGCGGCGGCGTAGCGCTCGTCCCACTGCTGAGCGTCCATGGTGGATCTCCTTCTGTCAGGGTCGCGCCGTCCCGCGGATGACGGGACGCAGAAACGGCACGGGCACCGGCAGCGAGTCCGGGCGCAGGCCGGTGACGTCGAAGCCGGCCGCCTCGAGCAGCTCCCGGGTCGGCCGGACGAGCGAGCAGCCTCCACCGACGCGGGACCATCCGGGAGCGAGCAGGTTCTGCACCCGGCGCACCGGTGTGCCCGGCTCGGCCGCCACGTGCTCGATGACGTGGAGCTGTCCGCCGGGGCGCAGGACACGACGGATCTCGCTCAACGCCCGGTCCAGCGGTCGGACCGAGCACAGCACCAAGGTGTTCACGACCGCGTCGACGCTGCGGTCGCGCAACGGCAGGCGAGCTGCCGATCCGGCCAGGACGCAGGCGCGACCACCGCACGCGGTGCCCGCTCGCGCCACCAGGCGCTGCCGCATGGCCGGGTCCGGCTCCAGCAGGAGCAGGCGGTCGAGGGCCGGGCCGTAGGCATGCAGGTTCGCGCCGGTCCCCGCCCCGATCTCCAGCACCGTTCCGCTGAGCCTGCTCAGCAGGTCGCGACGCCACGCTCGCAATGCACGGCGCTCGGCGCCGGCGAGGACGGTGTCGTACAGCCGGGCGCTCAGCACACGAAGCAGGTCACGCTGGTCCAGAACGCGCCGCTTGTCGCCAGCCCCGCCAGTCGTCCCAGCGGAAGCCGACCCGCCTCAGGCGCGACGGGGAGCTCTGCGACCCCACTTCCGGCTGGGACGTGCGGAGCGCGGCGATCGTTGAAGCCATTGGTCACCACCGGGACTGGGCGAGGATCGGGCCCGTCCAGGACGGCGATCGGCACGGTGCGCTCCTTCGGCTTGTCGCGAGACGCGATTGTCCGTACATTATGTGGGTGATCGGCGTATCGCAAGAGCCTCGGCTGGACCGCAGCGCCGGCAGTCCGCTGTGGTCTCAGCTGCTGGCCGACCTGCGGGCTCGGCTGGCAGCGGGCGAGTTCACCGACGCCTTCCCCGGTGAGCTCGCGCTCGTGGAGCACTACCGGGTCAGCCGCCACACCGTTCGCGAGGCCCTGCGGCACCTGCGCGCGGAAGGGACGGTCACCGCAGCGCGCGGCCGCAAGCCCCGGCTGGCTCCGGTCGAGGTCGAGCAACCGCTTGGCGCGCTGAGCAGCCTGTTCACTGCCGTAGAGGCAGCAGGGCTGGAGCAGCGTTCCGTCGTCCGGGCGCTGGACGTGCGGCGCGACGGGGTGATCGCCACCCGGATGATGCTCGAGGAGTCGACCCCGCTGGTCTACCTGGAGCGCGTGCGCCTGGCCGGCGAGGAGCCGCTCGCGCTGGACCGGGTGTGGTTGCCTGCCGACGTGGCGGAGCCGCTGCTGAAGGTCGACTTCACCCGTACCGCGCTGTACACCGAGCTCCTGACGCACTGCGGGCTGCGCCTGACGGGCGGGCGCGAGCGGGTGCGGGCGGTGGTTCCGCTGCGCGGCGAACGCGCGCTGCTGCACGTCCCGGTCGGTGTGGCTCTGCTGGCCGTGGAGCGCACGGGCTGCCTGGACGGCCGTCCGGTCGAGCACCGGCACACCGTGGTGCGCGGCGACCGCTTCGCCGTGACAGCGCAGTACTCCGGGCGCGGCGTCGTCCTGTCCGCAGGCGCCGCCCGTGACGGCGCCCTTCCCCTCGAGAGGTCTCTGGCATGAGCCATCCGGTACCTGATGTGTCCGTCCAGGAGGCGGCCGACGCCGCCGCGTCCGACAGCGTGCTGCTGCTCGACGTCCGGGAGGACGACGAGTGGCAGGCCGGTCACGCGCCGGTGGCGGCGCACATGCCGCTGAGCCGGCTCGACGTGAGCGCTGTTCCGACGGACCGTCCGGTCATCGCTGTCTGCCGGTCGGGCAACCGCTCGGGCAAGGCCGCCGCCGCGCTCGCGCAAGCGGGCGTCGACGTCGTGAACATGGCCGGCGGCATGACGGCCTGGGCGGCGGCGGGACTGCCGGTCGTCGACGCGGACGGCCGCCCCGGCGAGATCACGTGAGGATGCGGCAGCGTTGATCGCCGGAGCGATCGGCCTCGGCTTGCTGATCGGTCTCAGTCTGGGAGCGCTCGGTGGCGGCGGGTCCATCCTGACGGTGCCGGCGCTGGTGTACGTCCTCGGGCTGTCGGCGCAGGAAGCCACCACGGCGAGCCTGGTCATCGTCGGGGTCACTGCCGCGGCGGGCAGCATCGGCCATGCCCGTTCCGGCCACACGCGATGGGGAGCGGGGGTCCTGCTCGCTGCGGTCGGTGTCCCCGCGTCGCTGCTCGGCACGGCCCTCAACCGGCGGGTCGACCCGGATGTCCTGCTGCTGTCGTTCGCCGCGCTGATGCTCGTGGCCGCCGTCGGGATGCTGGTGCGGAGTCGAAGCTCTGCCCGGGAAGCGTCATCCCCGGCAGGATCACCTGAGTCGGCGGGCGGTGCAGGGATCAGCGGCGGCACCCTCACTGCGACCCGCTCGCGCAGCCGGTCAAAGCACACCAGGCGGTCCCGCGACCGGGTGGGACATGCTTTGCGACTGGCGGTCGGCGGGCTCGGCGTCGGCTTCCTCACCGGCTTCCTCGGTGTGGGCGGCGGTTTCGTCGTCGTCCCCGTCCTGCTCGTGCTGCTCAGCACGCCCATGCCCGTCGCCGTCGGCACCTCGCTGCTCGTGATCAGCCTGAACTCGGCAGTCGCACTCGCAGCTCGAGCCGGCAGCGGGGATTTCGCCTGGGACGTGATCGTTCCCTTCACGGCCGCGGCCGTTGCAGGTTCGCTCGCGGGCAAGCGGGTTGACGATCGGGTCAGCCCGAACAAGCTGACCGTCGCGTTCGCCGTTCTCCTGGTCGCTATCGCCGTCTACGTCGCTGTCCGGGCAGTGCTCGGCCTCATCTGACCCAGATCCGCGAGTAGGGCGTCGTGGAGGGTCGACACGGATTAATGATCTTT
>JBBDWV010000042.1 GCA_040902655.1 Mycobacteriales bacterium | reverse complement strand
TGCCTGTTCACGACGCGCCCGAACCAGCCACTACTCGCGGATCTGGGTCAGACGGTCACGGGCGGCGCGCTCCGCTGCGATCCGGCTGCGCGTCGGCAACCAACGCGGCCGCCACGTCGCGCAGCCTCGTGTTGCTGGTCAGCGACCGCCGGACGACTTCGGTGAACGCGTCCTCGGTGGACAAGCTGCGGCGGGCCATCAGGAGCCCACACGCCTGGGCGACAAGGGGCGGGTGCGAGCACTCCGGCGAGCGCTCCCGGTCCAGACCCGGTATAGCGTGCGGAGGCATGACCGTCGTCCGCAGCATCCTCTTGTTCGTCCTTGCAGCCGTTGCGGAGATCGGCGGGGCCTGGCTCGTCTGGCAGGGCGTACGCGAGAACAAGGGGCTGCTCTGGATCGGCGCGGGGATCATCGCGCTCGGGGCCTACGGCTTCGTGGCGACGTTGCAGCCGGACGCAGAGTTTGGGCGCATCCTCGCCGCCTACGGCGGTGTGTTCGTCGCCGGCAGCCTGCTCTGGGGCATGGTCGCTGACGGCTTCAAGCCCGACCGGTACGACCTGATCGGCGCAGCGGTGTGCCTCGCGGGCGTGGCCGTGATCATGTACGCGCCACGAGCCGGAGTTCTCGACTCCTAGCGCCCAGCTGGCGTGGTTGGCGGTTGCCGATGGCCCGGAACTGGACCTAGTGGTCCGTCTGTGAATTAGCGGCGGAGAGGTCGGCGCGCCTAACAGATGTCTGCGATATAGCAGGGGATCATATGGTCATGCCTGTTATGACTGCCCCGGCCTTGTCCTTGACGTCGACGCAGCGCGTTGAGTTGAAGCGGATGGCGACGTCGACGTCGTTGCCGCACCGGCAGGTGCTTCAGGCCAAGGCGTTGCTGTGGGCCGGTGAGGGGGTGGCCAATCAGGAGATCGCGCGGCGCTGTCAGGTCACGCCCGACGCGGTTCGGCGGTGGCGGACCCGGTTTGCCGAGCAGGGCGTGGACGGCGTCGGGAAGATCGCCAAAGGGCGTGGCCGCAAGTCCCCGCTGACCGAGGGCACGGTCGCGGAGATCGTGCGGGTGACCTGTCAGGAGAAGCCGACCGACGGCGGGACGCACTGGACGACCCGGTTGCTGGCCAAGCGGTTCGGCCTCGGCAAGGACACCATCGCCAAGGTCTGGGCCGACCACAACCTCAAGCCGTGGAAGGTCAGCACCTTCAAGGTCTCCAACGACCCGAACTTCGAGGCCAAGCTCGTCGACGTCGTCGGGCTGTACATCAACCCGCCCAAGCGGGCGGTCGTTTTCAGCTTCGATGAGAAGACCCAGTGCCAGGCGATGGACCGCACCCAGCCGAGCCTGCCGATGGTGCCCGGGCCGGGCCGGCACGATGACCCACGACTACAAACGCCACGGCACCACCGACCTGTTCGCCGCGATGAACGTGGCGACCGGTGAGGTCCTGACGCACTGTCAGAAGGGCCACACCGCCAAGGACGTGCTGCGGTTCTTCAAGCAGATCGACGCCACCGTGCCGCGCGGTCTGGCCGTGCACGTCGTGCTGGACAACCTGTCCGCGCACAAGGCCCCCGAGATCCAGAAGTGGCTGGCGCACAAGGACCGGCGCCGCTGGCACCTGCACTTCACGCCGACCTCGAGCTCCTGGACCAACCTCATCGAACGCTGGTTCAAAGAACTCACCGACCGCATGCTCAAGCGAGGCGTGTTCACCAGCGTCCCGGAGCTCGAGACCGCGATCCTGGACTGGGCAGCGCAGTGGAACAGCGACCCCAAGCCCTTCGTCTGGAAAACCACCGCAGAGGACATCATCGAAAAGGTCCAGCGAGGCCGCGCAGCACTGACCCGCAAGATCAATTCAACGACGGACCACTAGCCTCCACACATGGACGTTCGACTCCTCTACTTCGACGGCTGCCCCCCGACGGATGCCGTCACCCGGCGCTGATGTCGCCGAGCTGCACCTCGACCCAGCGGTGCACGTCGTGCGTCCGCACGCGGCGGGCCATCGCGGACATGGCGCGGCGGCGTGCTGGCTCCGGCACTGTCAGCGCCTGCTCCATCAGCAGGGACAGGCCGTCCACGTCGAACGGGTTGCACAGCAGCGCGTCCCGCAGCTCCACCGCCGCGCCGGTGAACTCGCTGAGCAGCAGCACGCCTGCGCAGCCGCGGGCGGCCTGCACCGCGACGTACTCCTTGGCCACCAGGTTCATGCCGTCGACCAGCGGCGTGACGAGCATGACGTCGGCGGCCGCGTAGTACGCCGCGAGTGCCTGGGGCGGCAGGGAGCGGTAGAGGTAGTGGACCGGGACGTCCTTGCCCGGCCGCGTGAACCGGCCGTTGATGCGGCCGGTGATCTGCTCGACCTGGCTGCGCAGCTGGCGGTATTCCAGGACGTCGTCGCGGCTGGGCACCGCGACCTGCACCAGGACCACGCGGTCGCGCAGGTCCGCGCGACGCTCCAGCAGCGCCTCGAACGCCAGCAATCGCTCGATGATCCCCTTGGTGTAGTCCAGCCGATCCACGCCGAGCAGCACCGGGCGCCCGTCGAACTGCTCCCGCAGGAGCGCCACGTCCTCGTCGGCCTGGTCAGACCCTGATTTTGCAGCCGAGTGGAGCTGGCGTCGTGTCGTGAACGCGAAAGTGC
>JBBDWV010000041.1:60646-93405 GCA_040902655.1 Mycobacteriales bacterium | reverse complement strand
CAACAAGCCGTCCGGAAGATCAACAACTCCCGAGACGGTGGATCCGGGCTGAGGCAGGATGGAGGCATGACGAGCCTGTACGACGCGGTGGGTGGCGAGCCGGTCTTCCGGCAGCTGGTCGCCGACTTCTACAAAGGCGTCGCGGACGACCCGGTCCTGCGGCCGCTCTACCCCGAGGACCTGGGGCCCGGCGAGGAGCGGCTGCGGATGTTCCTGGTGCAGTACTGGGGCGGGCCCACCACCTACTCCGAGCAGCGCGGGCACCCGCGGCTGCGGATGCGGCACGTCTCCTGGCAGATCGGCGAGCGGGAGCGCGACGCCTGGCTGGCGCACATGCGTGCGGCGCTGGACCGGCTGGACCTGACGGACGAGGCGCACACCGCGATCTGGGAGCACCTGGAGCGGGCGGCGTACTCCCTGGTGAACCACCCCCCGCAGGAGGACAGCCTGCTGCGCTGACCCCGCCGCAGGTCAGCTCAGCAGCGCACCGGCCAGCGCCTGGCCCTCGCTGCGCACCTGCGCCACCAGGTCGGTGCGATCGGCCACGCCGACGCCCGCCGCAGCCAGCGAGGCGACCACGAAACGGTCCTGGGCCCGCACGGACCTGGCGGCCAGCCCGGCCAGCGCGATACCCCCCTGCAGAGCCCGTCGCAGCGGCGTCGCGCCGGCGGACGGCGGGTCGTGGTGCCGGCCGATGGCCGTGCACAGGTCCTCCGGGAAGTTCCAGGTGCCCAGGACGTCCGCGCCGAGCGTGGCGTGGGTCGCGCCGTACTCCCGGAACTCCAGGACGTGCGCCGGCGGACCGGTCACCGCACGGGCCAGCAGAGTGCGGTGCAGGGCGGGATTGTTGCGCCACAGCAACGCCGTGCCCAGGTCGTGCAGGATCCCCACGCAGAACGCCTGGGGCACGTCGGCGCCGACCCTGCGGGCGAGCAGGGCCGCGCCGGACGCCGTCGCCGCACCGCGGCTCCAGAAGCCGGGCGGCAGCTCCCCGTCCGGCCCGAGACCGGCCGCGGCCAGCGCGGCCAGCGAGCGGACGGTGTCGAAGCCGATCACCGTGACCGCGGCGGATGCCGAGGCCACCCGCCCGGACAGGCCGTAGTAGGCGGAATTGGCCATCCGGAGCATCCGGGCGGTGAGGGCGGGGTCCACGCTCGCCGCCGTCGCCACGCCGGCCGCGGAACTGTCCGGGTCGTCGACGATCTGCACCACGCGCAGCGCCGCAGCCTGGGCGGGCGGAAGCTGCTCGAGCTGCAGGAGGAGCTCCCGGACGAGCATGCCGGCACCGTCGGCCGGCGCCTCGGTCGAACTCACCGCTCGGCCCTCAGTCCGCCGCGGCGGCGAACTGGCGGATGACCACGGCGTCCGCCTGCGGCAGGTCGACGAACTCCACGCCCATCTCCGTCCCCTGCGGGGTGTACTCCTTCCACTGCACGCGCGTGTTCACCTTGATCGTGGATCCGCTCACGGGAAAGAAGATCCGGACCTCGTCGCCCAGCGCCGGCGCCTGCAGTGCCGCGGCTCCCGGTGCGGAGCCGAGCAGGCACCGCAGCCCCGTGACGCTGAGGTCCTGCACAGTCACCGGGGCGTTCTGCTCCGCCCACCATATCCAGGCCGGCTGGACGTACGGCACCCGCCGGGTGGCCCGCCGGTCGAAGATCCGCTCGCGCGCCGCCTCGTCCTCCGAAACGCCGTCGTAGCTGTCGGAGTCGGCGGGCAGCGACGCCAGCAGCGCGAGTGCGCCACCCGCGGCAACGGGCTCCTGCTCCACCGGCCAGCCGGCGGACGGAACCACACCGTTTTCGGCCAGCGACACAGCGGTGCCGGCCGGCCCAGCGGGCTCCGCCGCCAGGGCCACCGGGCGATGCTCCGCCGGCTCGGGCAGGCGCTGCTCGACGAGCAGCCCCGCGACGGCGGCGTCGTCGGGGAGGTTGCCCGCGGCCTCGTCCGGCAGGTCTTCGGCGGAGGCGACCGCAGCTGCCTGCCCGTGCGGGTCGGCCGCGGGCTCCAGCTCCGCCTCGGGGTCCGGCTCCAGCTCCGCCTCGGGGTCCGGCTCCAGCTCCGGGTCGGCAGCGACCTCGACCTCGGGCCTGGGCTCGAGCGAGGGCCGCAGGTCGACGATCAGCGGCGCTGCCGCAGCACGCAGCCGGTAGCGCCGCAGGACCAGCCGACTCGCGCCGGCCGCGGCGGCCAGTGCCGCCGCGATGATGCCGAAGGCGACGATTCGCCCGTCGACACTGACGCTCCTCGGCGCGGAAGCCGACCGGTTGCCCCCGGAGCTCTCCAGGGTCCTGCTTCCCGGGCCGGTCTTCTCCCTGGGCGCCAGCACCCCCTTCTCCTCGCGCTTCTCCTCGCGCCGCACCAGGTCGCCGACAAGCGAGCGGTCGGAGCTGTTCTTGCTCAGCGACTGCTCGCCCGCGAGCTGGACCTGGCGGTCCTGCAACGTCTGCCAGCTCCACCAGGTCAGTCCGGCGGTCGACCCGGCGATGCCCACGAGCAGGGCGGCAGAGGTCAGCAGGTGCCGCCACAGGATCCTACGGCGCACCGGCGGGGTCGTGGCGCGGACGTCGCGAGCGACGGTGGGGGCAGCCGGGGGCCGGAGCGTCAGCCGAGCCCGAGCCGGGACCCGCGGCCGCAACCGGCGGAGCTGGGCCGACACCGACCTCAGCAGCAGGGCCGAGGCATCTCCCAGCGACGGGACAGGGTCGCCGGCGTCAGCCATCGACGTACTCCCGCACCACGTCGCCGAGGGATGCGGCGAGGAAGGGCTTGCCGAGAATGAACTGGGCGCCTGCCGCGAGGGCCTCCTCGCGACGCAGCTCGCTCGCCTGTGCCGTGACGAAGCCGAAGGGCACCGTGTTGCCGGCTCCGCGAAGGCCCCGCAGCAGGTCCATCCCACCGACGCCGGACATCGTCCAGTCGGACAGGATTAGGTCGGGTGCCTCGGTGGTCACGAGGGTGAAGGCCTCGAAGCCGTCACCGGCCTCGAGGAAGGTGTGGCTGCCGAGGCCGGCCTGTTCCAGCGAGCGGATGATGAGCATCCGCATCGCCTTGCTGTCGTCGACGACCAGGATCTTCATGCTGTCCCTGCCTTCCAGATGCTGACGTGGAGCGGGCCCGGTGCGGCGACGAAGGCGACGCGGCGCAGGAGCGCCGGCGGAGCCCCGGCGGCCTCGGGCCGTGGGTCCGGGGACGTCGTCCGGACGGAGGGGATGGACAACGCGCTGGGCGCGGGCAGCAGACTCTTGACGTTGCCGGTCACCACGTTGGCCAGCTCCCCCAGCGCGTCGCATGCCTGCTCATGGGTCACCGTGCCGATCTCGGCGGAGAACATCGTGGCCGCCGCCGCCACGGCATGTCCCTGCGGGCAGTCGAGCTGCAGCGAGCCCTCCCAGGCGCCGGAGATGCTGACCACGGCCGTCAGGACCGGGCCCGCCAGCGCAGCGGACTCCACGGGCACCGAACCAAGGTCCAGGTCGAGGAACGACGACCACACGTCCTGGGTGATCGTGATGAGGTCGTCCGAGCTGAGGGGGATCAGCTCCAGAAGGGTGTCGTTCATGATCGGGCCTTTCCGCTGCGGACTCGGTAACAGGTGGCACGCTCGATCTGGACGCGCTCGAAGTCCTCGTCGATGTTCAGGGTGGTCTCGGCCCCACCCAGCACGAGGAAGCCGCCCGGCCGTAGCACCTGCTTCAGGCGCCCGAGGATCGCGCGCTTGGTCGCCAGGTCGAAGTAGATGAGCACGTTGCGACAGAACACCACGTCGTACGTGCCGGTGGTGGGGGGAAACGGGGTTGCCAGGTTGAGCTGCCGGAACTCCACCATCCGGCGCAGGCCCTCGTCGAGCTCCCACTCGGTCCCGGCCCGGGAGAAGTGCCGGACCAGCCGCTGCACGGGCAGACCCCGGTTGACCTCGAGCTGGGAGTAACGGCCGGTGCGCGCCCGGGTGAGCACCTGCTCGTCGAGATCGGTGGCGACGATCCGGCCGCGCCACCCCGGGTGGGCGAGCAACCAGTCCTGCAGCAGCATCGCCAGGCTGTAGGGCTCCTGGCCCGTCGAGGCGGCCGCGCACCACACGTCGATGCTGCGCTCGGCGTTCCGGGTGCTCTGCAGCGTGTCCAGCAGGTGCCCCGCGAACAGGTCGAACGGGTGCTGGTCCCGGAACCACGACGTCTCGTTGGTCGTCATCGCCTCCACCACCTTGGTGGTCAAGGTGGGTTCCCGGCGGGACTGCAGCCGCTGGACCAGGTGCGCGATGCTTCCGCTGCCCTCGTCCCGCAGGACAGGAGTCAGCCGGGACTCGACGAGGTACTCCTTGCCCGGCTCGAGCACGATCGCCGAGTGCCGGTGCACCAGGTCGCTGATGTAGCGGAAGTCCTCCGCGGCCAGGCTCATGTGGCACCCGCCCGGACGGCGGCGTCGGCGCGGCCGAGCACCAGCCTGAGGATCTCGCCGGCGAGTGCCTCCAGCGGCAGGACCCGCGAGGCGAGCCCGGCGCCGGCGACAGCGCCCGGCATCCCCCACACGACCGAGGTCTTCTCGTCCTGCGCCAGGATCGTGGCGCCCAGGCCGCGTAGCCGCTCGCAGCCGCGCATGCCGTCCTGGCCCATGCCGGTCAGGACCACGCCGAGGGTCCTGCCGCCGTAGACCTCGGCGGCGGAGCGCAGCAGCGGGTCCACCGCGGGTCGGCAGAAGCTCTCGGGCGCCGCTTGGTCCAGAACGACCCGCACGGTGTCGTCGTCCCGGCGCAGCCGCATGTGGTAGTCCCCCGGCGCCAGCAGGACCCGGCCTGGCAGGACGAGGTCGGCCGTCTGCGCCTCGCGGACGCTGAGGGCGCAGGCTGCGTCGAGTCGGCGGGCGAAGCGGGTGGTGAACACCGGCGGCATGTGCTGGACGACGACGATGGGCACCGGGAAGTCGGCCGGCAACGCGGGGAGCAGCTCGGCCAGCGCATCGGGGCCGCCGGTCGAGGCACCGATGGCCACGATGCCGATACCGCCGAAGGCGGGTCGCGGAGCCGGGGGTCGGATCCGGGACACCACTGCCGGATCGGGCAGCGGTCGTGGGCGGGTGGTCAGGGGGCGCAGTCTCGCGCACAGTCCCTTGATCTTGACGACCAGCTCGCTGGAGACCTGCTCCACCCCGCGATGGAGGCTGTCGACGTTGGCCGGCTTGGCCACGAACTCGGTGGGGCCCAGGGCCAGCGCCTCGAGGCTGACGGCCGCGCTGCCGTCGGTGATGCTGCCGAACATCACGACCGGCAGCCTCGGGTAGAGCCGGCGGATCTCCCGCAGGGTGGCCAGACCGTCGAGGTCGGGCATCTCCAGGTCGAGCACGACGAGGTCGGGCGCCACCTGGGGAATCTTGGCGAGCGCGATCCGCCCGGACGCCGCGGTACCGGCGATCGCGAGCTCGGGATCTGCGCTCAGCACGTCGCTGAGGAACCGGCGGACCACCACCGAGTCGTCCACGACGAGCACGTGGATGCGGGACATGTCAGGCGTCGACCAGCCCGAGCAGGTTGAGCTTGTCCACGATCGCGTCGCCGGTGAACGGCTTGATGACGTACTCGTGCGCGCCGGCGGCCAGCGCCCGGACGACCTGGGAGTGCTCGCTCTCCGTGGTCACCATCATGAGGGTGATCTGCCGCCACTCCTTTGTCCGGCGCACGGCGCTGACGAACTCCAGACCGTTCATGACCGGCATGTTCCAGTCCACCAGGCACACGTCCGGAAGGGCCTCCCCGGTCGTGAGCAGGTCGATCGCCTCCTGCCCGTGCCCGGCCTCCTCGACCTCGAAGCCGAGCTCGGCCAGCGTGCGCCGCAGGATGCTCCGCATCGCGCGTGAGTCGTCTATCACCAGTGCCCGCATGAGCTGCTCCTCGCCTCTGGCCGGATCAGTGGGTGGTGGACAGGGCGTACGTCGCCGGCCCGCGCTGCGCGGGCAGGTCGACGGCGTGTGCAGCAGCCTCGAACCGGAACTGGTTGACCAGCTGCTGGAGCTCGGTGGCCAACCGGGCGAGCTCGTTGGCCGCCGCCTGCGACTGGGTCACCCCGGAGCTGGTGGTCTGCGCCGCAGAGGCGACTCCGGAGATGTTGGACGCGATCTCGGTCGAGCCGGTCGCGGCCTCGGCGATGTTGCGGCTCATCTCGTTGGTGGTGGCGGTCTGCTCCTCCACCGCCGAGGCGATGGTGGTCTGGAAGTCGTTGATCCGGCCGATGATGGCGCTGACCTCGCCGATGGCCTCGACCGCGGCCCGGGTGTCGGACTGGATGGCCTCGACCCGGCGGCCGATGTCCTCGGTTGCCTTGGCGGTCTCCTGCGCGAGGTCCTTGACCTCGTTGGCCACGACCGCGAAGCCCTTGCCGGCCTCGCCCGCACGGGCCGCCTCGATGGTCGCGTTCAGCGCCAGCAGGTTGGTCTGCTCGGCGATGGAGGTGATCACCTTGACGACGTTGCCGATCTCGGCGGAGCTGGTGCCGAGCTTGGCGACGGTGGCGTTGGTCGTCTGCGCCACGCTCATCGCGCTGGCCGCCACGCGGGCCGCCTCGTCGGCGTTCTGGGCGATCTCGCGGATGGAGGCACCCATCTCCTCGGCGCCGGTCGCCACCGTCTGCACGTTGCGGCTGACCTGCTCGGCCGCGACGGAGACGACGCCGGACTGCGCGGAGGTCTCCTCGGCGTTGGCGGCGATCTGGTTGTTCACGGCGGAGAGCTCCTCGCTCGAGGAGCTGAGCGTGGTGGCGCTGCCGGCCATCGCCTGCACCGCCTGGCGCATGTTCTCCGTGGCGACGTCCAGGGCGCGGGCCATCGTGCCGACCTCGTCCTTGCTGTCGATGTTGGCGGTGCGGGTGAGGTCGCCCTGCGCCACGCCCTCGAGCACGTCGGAGACGGTGCGCAGCGGCCTGGTGATGAGCCGGGCGACGTAGGTGGCCAGGCCGAGCCCGGCGACCAGGCCGAGGACCAGGAAGAGCAGGATCGCCTGGCGGGCGTCGGCGACGGTCTGCGCCGCCTCGCGCGTGTTGGCCTGCGCATCCGCCTGCTCGGCCTCCTGAGCCTGGCTCAGCAGGTCGAGAGCGGATTCCGCCATCGGGGCGGCCTTCTCGTTACGAACCCGCTGGAAGGTGGCCTCGTCGTTCGCCCGGCTGGCCGGCAGCAGCTCGTTGTCGCGCACCTGCCGGTATCCGGCCCAGACCGTGACGAACTCCTCCACCTGCGCCAGCCCGGCCGGGTTGCTCTCCCGGTAGGCCGCGATGTCCGCGTCGACGTGGACGTCGTCCTCCTCGATAGCCTTCTCGTACGACGCCATGACCTTCGGGTCGGCGCTCAGGGCGTGGTTGGTCAGGTCCACGCGCGACTGGAGCGTGGCAGCCCGCACGTCGCCCAGCGTACGGATCGACACCATGTTGCTGTCGCTGATGACGGCCGCGCGCTGCTGCACCGAGCCCAGCCGGCTGATGCTGAGCAGGCCGATGCCGACGGCGACGACGGCGACCGCGAGGACCGCGGCCAGGATCTTGGGGCCGACGTTGAGGTCGGTGAACCTGCGGGAGAGGGCGTTGCCCGAGCGGATCGGGCTCCTCGTGGGAGTGCTAGCCATGACCGGCCGTTCCTTTCGTGGAGGGGGAAGAAGGCCTGGTCAGGCCGTCGGGGTGGGAGGCGATGGTGACGACGCCGGCGACGTCGAGGGCGAGCAGCAGCTCGGTGTCGAGCTTGTAGGCGCCGCGGATGAGCGCCCGGGCCGGGCCGACCAGCGTCTCGGGCGGGGGTTCGAAGTCGTCGTCCCGGGCGTCGACGACGTCGCCGATCTGGTCGACGAGCAGGCTGACCGGACCGGTGTCGGTGCGCACGATGACGTTCACCGGCCGCTCCGGGCCGCCTCGCGACCACGTCGAGAGCCGTTGCCGGACGTCGATGGCCGGGATGACCTGGCCGCGCAGGTTGATCAGCCCGGCCACCGCCGGAGCGGCGAGCGGTACGGGCGTCATCGGCTGGTAGCGGATGATCTCCTGGACACTCTCGACCTCCACGCCGAACAGCTGGCCGCCGACGGTGAAGGTGGTGAACTGCTGGCTGCTCATGCGAAGACACCCAGGGACGTGGGCAGCTCGGTGCTGTAGAAGTGCGGGTCGCCGCTGAGGATGGCCTCCCGGACATTCAGCAGCTCGGTCACCCGCCCCTGGACGACCGCCGAGCCCGACTGCTCCTGCTCGTCGCTGCCGGCCACGTCGCGGGTGATGTCGACGATGGAGTCCACCACGAGCCCGACGCTGCGGCCGTTCTCGGTGTAGACGATGACGTTGAGCGGGTCGGCCGACCCGCCGGAGCCGTGGTCGAGCCGAACCAGGGGCAGGATCGCCCCGCGGTACTGCACGACCTCGCGATGCCCGACCTGCTCCGCGGCGGCTGCCGGGAACTGCTCCAGGCGGGTGACCATCGCCAGCGGGATGGCAGCGGGACGTCCGCCGCAGCCGACGAGCAGCAGCGGCTGGGCGACCCGGGACGCCGCGCTGCTGTCGACCTGCTGCGCGGAGGACCGGCGGTCACTGCCCGGCTGCAGGACGTGGGCCCGCTGAGCCAGCGCCAGCGTGTCCAGGATCAGCGCCACCGCGCCGTCACCCAGGATGGTCGCACCGGCGTAGAGCGCAAGGCCCTTCAGCTGTGCGCCGAGCGGCTTGACGACGATCTCCTCGGTGTTGTGGATCCGGTCCACCACGAGCCCGAATTGCCGCTCGTCGGCCTGCAGGACGACGATGAAGGTGGCCGAGCCGTCGTCCTCGCGCTTGGGCAGTGTGAGCTGCTCGTTGAGGTAGACCAGCGGCAGCAGGTTCCCGCGCAGCCGCAGCACCGGTGCACCCGAGATGCGCTCGATGGCCTTCCCTGCGCCGGAGCTGCCTTCCTCCAGGCGGACGAGCTCGACCAGGCTGACCTGCGGGATCGCGTACCGCTGCTCGCCGCAGGCGACGATCAAGGCAGGGATGATCGCGAGTGTCAGCGGGATCTTGAAGCGGAACGTCGTGCCGCGGCCGGGGCGGCTGGTCACGTCGACCGCGCCGCCGATCTTCTCGATGTTGGTCTTCACGACGTCCATGCCGACGCCGCGGCCGGACACGTTCGTGACCTCGCCCGCGGTGGACAGGCCGGGAAGGAAGACCAGCTGCAGCAGCTCACGCTCGGTCATCCGGGCCAGCTGCTCGGTGGTGACCATGCCGCGCTCGAGCGCCTTTGCACCCAGCCGCCCGGCGTCGATGCCGCGCCCGTCGTCGACGATCTCGACGTTGACCTGACCGCCCTCGTGGAAAGCGCGCAGCAGCAGGGTTCCCTCGGCCGGCTTGCCGGCGGCCTGCCGCTCCTCGGGCGTCTCGAAGCCGTGGTCCACCGCATTGCGCACGCAGTGCGTGAGCGGGTCCTTGATCGCCTCGAGGATGGTCTTGTCCAGCTCGGTGTCGCGGCCCTGCAGCTCCAGGTGCACCTGCTTGCCGCAGGCCACGCCGAGGTCGCGCACGATGCGGATGAGCTTGCTCCACAGGTTGTCGATGGGCTGCAGGCGCGTCTTCATGACGCCCTCCTGCAGCTCGCTGGCGATGAGGTTCAGCCGCTGCGAGGAGCGGGTCAGGGCCGCGTCGCCGCGACCTCCCGCGTGCTGCACGATCTGGTTGCGGGTGAGGACAAGCTCGCCCACCAGGCGCATGAGCGAGTCCAGCAGGTCCACGTCGACCCGGATCGTGCTGTCAGCGGCGGACCGGCCGGTCTCGACCTGCACCTCGAGCGCGTTGACGACGTGATCGGCGTCCGTGGCACCGAGCCCGACGAGGATCTCGCCGATCCGGCGCTCGTCGCCGCCGGCCTGCGCCAGCACCGCCAGCGTGACGTCCTCCAGCTCGACGTCGCCGGTCTGGATCATGACCTGGCCCAGCGGCTGCGTCCCCACCACCGGGCCGACGTGCGTGGGAGAGGCGTACGGGGCCTGGTTGCGGGGCTCGGCGGACTCGTCCCGGGGCTCCTGCAGCGCGGTCAGGGTCGCGATCAGGTCGGCGTTGTCGGCGCTGCCCTCCTCGCCGGTCTTCTCGATCCGGGCCAGCGCGTTGCGGATCGCGTCGACCAGCCGGAGCAGCGCGTCGACCACGTCCGGCGTGAGCGCCAGCCGGCCGTCGCGGAGCTGGACCAGCAGGCTCTCCCCGACATGCGCGACGCGCTCGAGCTGCGGGAAGGGCAGGAAGCCGCAGGTGCCCTTGATCGTGTGGATGGTGCGGAAGACGCTGCCGAGCAGGGGCCGGGAGTCCGGCTCGTGCTCCAGGGCGACCAGGTCCAGGTCCAGCTGGTCGAGGTTCTCGTGGCTCTCGAGCAGGAACTCGCGGACGATGTCGTCGAGCTCCACGCCACGTCCCTCCTAACCAGTGGGGACGACGTGTGCGTCCCGCTCGTCACTGGTATCGGGCTGTTCGCGCCGAACCTGAGCCTTCAGGTCGTGCCGGGTGTGTCCTTCTCGTCAGCCTTGTCGGGATCGGGAGCAGACAGCAGGCTGCCCAGGGCGCTGATCGCCTCGGCCGACGGGGAGGCGGCGGACTTGTTGGCCTCCTGCAGCTCGAGGAAGACCTCCTCGCGGTGCACCGCCACGTCCCGGGGCGCGGACACGCCCAGGCGGACCTGGTCGCCGCGCACCTCCAGGATCGTGATGACCACGTCCTTGCCGATCATGATGCTCTGCTGACTGCGGCGGGTGAGGACCAGCATCTGGTGTTCCTTCCGTGGTGGACCAGGAAGGCCAGCATAGGCAGGGCGACCGGGCAGGCGGGTGCACAGCACCCTCGCCGAGGTCAGGACCGGTGGGCCTCGCAGCGATGCCGCACGGCCGTGACCTGGACGAGGCGGTGCACGTCATCGAGGTGGTACAGGATCCGGTAGCTGCCTCGGCGGGCGGTCCAGGCAGGGGCCATCGGCGGCGCGAGCGGCTTGCCGACGCGGTGTGGGTCGTCGAGCAGCGGACCGGTGATGAACTCATAGGCCGCTGCGGCCACCTTCTCGGGCAGCTGTTCTGCCAGGGCTCTCGCCGCCGGGCGCGCGATGTGCAGCCGGTAGCGCTCGCTCACCGCCGGAGCCGACCTGCCCTCCGCATGGTGTCGGCGAGCTGCTCGGCGTCCAGGACGTCACCGGCCTCGAGAGCCGCGCGACCGTCCACGTGTGCCGCCAGCAGGTCGGCGTCGGAGAGGACGGCGATCGTGTCCTGCAGCGTGTCGTAGTCGTCGGCGGAGAGCAGCACCGCCGCGCGACGACCGTTGCGGGTGATCTCGAAACGCTCGTGGGTGCTTGCCGCGTCGTCGATCAGCCGCGAGAGCTGCGCGCGGGCGTCCGCCAACGGGAGGGTCGTCATGTACAGAATCCTAGCGCGAATCCGCGACGACATGTCCAGTAAGCCGGTGGTCGAGCCCGATCGGCGTCAGGGGCGCAGCGGGGCGCGCAGCGGCCAGTCGGCCTGCAGGACCACCTGCGCGGCAGAGCGGGTGCGCTGGTTGATGACGATCGGGGCCAGCAGGTTGGCCGTGGCGGTCTCGATACCGGTCCCGACCGTGAGCATGACCAGCAGCAGGACGTCCGTCGCGTCGGTGATGCCCAGCAGGTCGACGGTGGCGTCGTCCAGCTCCGGGGCGTAGTCGGCGAAGAACACGGCCGGCGGTGCGACGACGAACTCCAGGCCCTCCACGTCCAGGCTGCGCAGGAGGAAGAGCGGGCTGGCCTCGGGCAGCTCGACGAGCGCGTAGCGGTCGGCTCCGGGGAAGCCGGCCAGGCCGCCGTCCATCGTCAGCACGGGCAGGACAGTCTCAGGCAGAACGGCAGTGGTCAACGAAGGCTCCTGTTAGCGAAGGAAGTCGAGAAGGGAGGGCTGGACGACACGGGCAGTGGCGCCGAGAGCCGCCTTGTAGGCGACCTCTTGCATCTGGAGCTCGACGATCGTCTTCGGCAGGTCGATGTCCTCGGCCTCCGACAGGCTGTTCGTCAACGTGAGCAGCTGGTCCTCGGCCGCGTTGCGCATGGTCTCGACGCGGTTGAAGCGGGCGCCGACCTGGCCGAGGGTGGTGATCACGCGGTCGACCGCGACGTCGAGGTTCTTCAGCCCTGTGCTGAGGTCGGCGTGCATGTCGGGTGTCTGGCCGCGCAGTGCGTCCGAGATCTTCTTCAGCACGGTGAACAGGTGCGAGTCCTCACCGTCCTTGCCAAACACGTCCGGCCCGTTCACGTTCGCCTCCACTTTGACCCCGGGCGCGACGGTCCGGGTGACCTTGCCGCCGTCGCCGAGAAAGGTCCCTGCCTTGTCGTACGCATCGGCTGAGTTGGTGTTGCCGCCGAAGATCGGCCGGTCGAGGTAGCGCGTGTTCGCCATACCGAGCAGCCCCTCGCGCAGGGTGTCGATCTCGGCGGCGATGGCTTCACGTGCCTGCGGGTTCAGCGTGTCGTTCAGCCCCTGGATGGTGAGCTCGCGTACACGGCCCGTCATGTTCAGCGAGTCGGTCAGCGCCGCGTCGGTCGTGCCGAGCACCGCGAGGCCGTCGTCGGCGTTGCGGGCGTACTGCTCGGTGCGCCGGATGCCGGAGCGGAACTGCATCGCCTCGACGGTCTTGACCGGGGAGTCGGACGGCCGGCTGACCTCCTTACCGGAGGACAGCTGCTCCTGCAGCTTCTGCATGCGGCCCATGTTGGCCTGCAGACCGGCCAGCATCGTGTTGCTGACGGTCCGCTGCGTGATGCGGAAAGCGGTGGACATGGCGAGATCTCCTAGCGGCCGACGATGCCGGTGCGGTTGATGAGGGTGTCGAGCATCTGGTCGACGGCACTGACGAAGCGGGCAGCGCCCTCGTAGGCGCGCTGGTAGGCGAGCATGCTGGTCATCTCCTCGTCCAGGTTGACACCGGCCTCGGCCTCCCGGGCCCCGTCGATCTGGCTGAGGATGTTGCTCTGGATGTCGACCCGGCGGTTCGCGGTCTGCGCCTCGACGCCCAGCCCCACCACGATCTGCCGGTAGAGCTCGTCCGGGCCACCCTTGGCCGTCGACAGCTCGGCCAGCCTGGCGGCGTTGCCGCCGCTGCGGTTGGGCGACGGCGACAGGGGGTCTCCCTCGTCGCTGGCCGCCACTCGCTCCGGGTCGGTGAAGGCCACTACCAGCCGCCCGTCCGCACTCGAGGTGTAGAAGTCCCCGCCCGGCAGGCCGTTCTGGTCGTATCCGGCGGTGTGCACGTCGTTGACCTGGGTGATCAGCTTGCCGGACAGTGCGCTGAGCTGGTCGCGGTGGCGGGGCAGCACGTCGTTCATGCCCTGCACCAAGCCACCGCTGCTCCCGCCGGTCGAGACCGGGTAGCCGTCCCGTTCCCAGGCCAAACCGACCAGCGGGGTCGGCGTGGCTGCGGGCGGGTCGATCTGCGGCTGCGGCATGGACTCGGGGCCGGTGACCGCCAACCGCTCCGCCGTGTCGCCGCGGACGAGCGCCGTGCCACCCACGTAGACGTCCACAGAGCCGGACTCGCCCGGACGAAGCGTCACCCCGGCCAGCTCGCCGAGGCGCTGCACCATGAGGTCGCGCTGGTCGGCCAGGTCGTTGGGGGACAGGCCCGCCTTCGTCGCGCTCATGATCGCCCGGTTGTACTCCGCGACGGAGGAGGCCGTGGCGTTGATGTCCTGCACGGTGGCGGAGAGCTGCTCCCGCGAGGCCGACCACTGCTTCTCGAGCCGCTCCGAGGCGCCGTTCAGGCCGCCGGCCAGCGTCTGCGCCCGCTCGAGGAGCTGGCTGCGGGCCGCCAGGTTGTCGGGCTGGTTGGCGACGTCGTCCCAGCCGGACCAGAAGTCGGCCAGCTGCGACTGGATGCCTGAGTCGCCCGGCTCGGACAGGACCGCCTCGACGCGACCGAGCAGCACCTGGTTGCCCCGCAGACCCGCATCGGTACCGCGCTCCTGCACCGAGCGCGCCTCGAGGAAGACGTCCCGCAGGCGCTCGACAGCCGCGGTGGTGACGCCGTTACCGGCACCGTTCCAGCGCGAGTGGATCGCCGGGATGAGCGGGCCGCCGTCTGCCTGCAGCCGCAGCCGCTGGCGGCTGTAGCCCTCGGTGTTGGCGTTGGAGATGTTGTGGCCGGTCAGCTCGAGGCCACGGCGCTGCGCGTAGAGCGAGGACAGTCCGACACTCAGGCCGGAGAAGGTGGACATGTCAGATCGCCTCGTTCAGCAGTCGGGGGCCACGGTTGCGCTGCACGCTCTGGCCGGAAGGGTCGTAGGTGGCGACCTCCGGCTCACCCAGGGACATCAGCGTCTCCCGGGCGGCGCGGAAGCCGCTGGTCAGCAGCTCCTTGTTGGCCTGGGCCAGTGCGGAGATCTCCTGGCTCGCGGCCAGGAAGGCATTGCGGTGCTCGCGCAGGATGTCGTCCCAGGGCGCCGGTGCCTTCTCGGCCAGCACCCGCAGGCTGACGTCCGGCTCGAGCCCCAGCGAGGCTGCGACGGCCTCCACCTCGACGGCCCGGCCGAGCTCGGCCCGGCGCAGCTCCTCGAGCACCATCTCGACCTCGCGGGTGGCGTGACCCAGCCAGCGCGAACGTCCCGCGGCCAGCAGCAGCTGCTCCTCCTCCAGCTTGAACAGCAGGAGGTCCAACAGCTCACGCTCACGCCACAGGATGCTCGACACCTCGGTCAGTGACATGCCCTCGCCTCAGAACTGACACCCCGGCTCTCGGGGGTCGTGGTCTTGTCATCGGCGTCTCCTGCCCCCGGTTGAGGGGTTTCGGCCACCTGCTCCGACGGACTAGTCCCATCGGGCGATTTCTCGATTCGTATGGCCGAAACACTCAACCAGCAGCTGGTAGCAGGCCGAGAGCATGGCCATGCCGATCGCCGCGCCCGAGTCGCCCGCAGCCCTGTCTCCCGCCGAGGAGGACGCCCTGGTCCGCCAGCACCTCCCTCTCGTCGGCTACGCCGTCAGCGACCTGAGCCGTCGACTCCCGGCGCACGTCCAGCGCGATGACCTGATGTCGGCGGGCATGGCCGCCCTGGCGATGGCCGCGCGCAGCTTCCAGGAGGAGCGGGGCGTCCCCTTCGGCCGCTACGCCTCCCGCCGGATCCAGGGAGCCCTGCTCGACGAGCTGCGCAACCACGACTGGGCCAGCCGGTCGGTGCGCCGCCGGGCTCGCGAGCAGGACGAGGCGGCCGGCCAGCTGGCCGCTCGGTTGGGCCGGGAGGCGACACCCGCCGAGCTGGCCGAGACCATGGGCGTCCGGGTGGACGAGATCGCAGCCAACCAGCACGACGTGCACCGGTCGGTCGTGCTGAGCTTCCAGGCCGTCGTCGAGGACCACGGGGTGGACAGCGTCCTGCCGAGCCGTGAGCCGAGCCCGGACCAGGTCCTGCTCGAGCGCGAGCGCCAGGCCTACCTGCGCGACGCCGTCGAGCTGCTGCCCGAGCGGCTGCGGGCCGTCGTCGTCGGTGTCTTCTTCGAGGAGCGCCCGATGCAGCAGATCGCCGACGAGTTCGGTGTCACCGAGTCGCGCATCTCGCAGATGCGCTCGGAGGCGCTCGCCCTGCTCAAGGACGGCCTGACGGCCAACCTCTCCCCCGAGGCGCTGCCGCAGGAGGAGCGCCCCGACGGCCGGGTGGCCCGGCGCAAGGCGGCGTACTACACGGCCATCGCGACGCAGTCGGACTACCGCACCCGGCTGAGCGTTCCGGTTCCCGCGGCTCCGCTCGTCGGGGCGGCGCACTCCGCCTGACATCCGGGCCAGAGGCCTGGGCGGTCGACCGGCCGGGACATCTGCCGACGACAGGGCAGATGATGGGGCAGAGTGTCCGCCTACCTCCTGGAGCACGGCATGCGCCTCACGGCGTCCATCATCATCCCGGCCTGGAATGGGTGGGAGCTGACCCGCGCCTGTCTCGAGTCGCTCCGGCCGACGCTCGGCCTGCGTGACCAGGTCATCGTCGTCGACAACGGGTCGGTCGACGGGACGGCGCAGGGCCTGGCCCGCTACTCCTGGGTGACGGTGGTCTCCCATCCGCAGGACCTCGGCTTCGCGGCCAGCTGCCACAGCGGCGCCGCTGTGGCGCAGGGCGACGTGCTGGTCTTCCTCGGCAACGACACGCTGCTGCCCTCACGCTGGCTGGACGGGCTGCTCGCACCGTTCACCGACCCGACGGTCGGCGCGACCGGGCCGCGGTCGAACGACATCTCGGGGGCGCAGCTCGTACCGGACGTGACGTATGACGCCGTGCGCATGTCCGAGCTGCAGCGGTACGCCCGCGCCTGGCGGGCAGAGCATCGCGGGGAGACGACCAGCGCCACCAGCCTGGACGGCAGGTGCCTCGCCGTGCGACGCGACCTGTTCGACCGGTTGGAGGGCTTGCCGGCCCGGAGCGACCAGGATGGTGCCGAGGCAGAGGGCCTCTGCCGGCGGATCGCTGAGGCCGGCTTCCGTCTGCTCGTCGCCGACGAATGCTTCGTGCACCGCGCCTCGCCCACGCCGTCCGGGATCCGGCGTACCGACCGGCCGGTCCGGGACGGAGGGCAGCTGTCCGCCGCCCACCGCCGGCAGCAGCGCACGTCGGGCAGCGGTGCCGTGCTCCTGTCGGCCTGCATGATCGTCAAGAACGAGCAGGACACGCTTCCCGCCTGCCTTACGGCAGTGCAGGACGTGGTCGAGGAGATCGTGGTCTACGACACCGGGTCCACGGACAAGACGGTGGAGATCGCACGCGCTGCCGGAGCGACGGTCGTCGACGGCCACTGGGACGACGACTTCGCGCGGGCGCGCAACAGTGCCCTGGAGCACTGCCGCGGGGAGTGGATCCTGCACGTGGACGCGGACGAGCTGGTGCTCACAGACCGGACCACGCTACGCGCCGAGATCGCTCAGACCACTGCGGATGCTCTGGAGGTGGAGATCGACAACCTCGGCGACGACGGCGAGGTGGCGGTCGAGCACGTGGCGGTCCGCCTCTTCCGCCGGCGCCGGGCGCACTGGCAGGGCCGCCTGCACGAGCGGGTGGTCGCCCGTGGCGGGACGCTCACGTTCGCCCGCTGCGCAAGCCTTCGCCTGCGGCACTCGGGCTACACCGCAGCGGCGCAGGCCGCCGGCGACAAGGTCGCACGCAACCTCCGGATCGCGCGCGCCGCCGTGGAGGCGGACGGCGGCATCGACCTGCACACCAGGATCGGCCTCGCGCGGGCCCTCATCTCGGCCGGCCGGCACGAGGAAGCAGTCCCCCACCTGCAGCACGTTCGCACGACGACCTCGGACAGCGAACTGCTGCGCCACGCGTTGCGTGCCGGTGCAGAGGCACTGGTGGCGCTCGAACGCCCACAGGAGGCGCTGAGCTGGCTGCAGAGCCTGCGTGCCCACACCGGCAGCAGTGCCATGGCCGATCACCTCGAGAGCCTGGCCCACGCCCAGGCGGGCGACGCCCAGGCAGCGCTGGACGCACTCGCCCGGCTGGACCGGGCGTCGGACGAGGAGATGAGCCTCGGCCGGCACGCCGTGGGGGTACAGCGGGCACGGGTCCTCACCGACGCCGGTCGCTGGCACGAGGCCGCTCAGGAGCTCTGGGTGCTTGCCTCCGGCGGGCTGCTGCCGCTGCGCTCCTGGCCGGCGATCGTGGAGGCGCACTGGCAGGCCGGTCTCGGGCTCGAGCGGGTCGCGGACGTCCTGCCGGAGGATGCCGTGCCGGTGCTCGGACGGGTGCTGGCGGCTCCGACGGAGGCGGTCGACCTGCTGCTCGAAACGCTCTGGCAGCGCTGGGGGCCAGATCCCAGGCTGCTCGCCACAGCCGCTCAGCTGGGCCCGCACCTCAGCCTGGAGCGCGCGCTTGAGTGGTCCCTGCGACTTCGCGAAGACGGCCTGGTGCAAGAGTGCACGCTGGCGGCGCTGGCCGGCTCGACCTCCGCCCCCGTCCTGGACCGGCTGCGGGCCTGCGCCGTGCTCCACGAGGCGGTCGGTGATCCGCGTGGGATCATGAGCCTGGCGGCGGCCGCCGCCGCCGTGCCGATCGAGGACCTGCGCCCGGCCTTGCTCTCACTGGACGAGCTCTGTCCGCGGCTGCTGGGTGACTTCGTGCAGCTGGCGGCCAGCGACTCTGCGCGGACAACGGCGCTGGCCGAGGTCTTGACGGCGTTGGGGGCGGTGGAGCAGGCGCAGGTGCTGCTGGATCGCGGGGTCTGAAACTTTTTTGGGCGATGTTGTCGTCTGGGCTCAGGTCGACGCTGCGGCGGCCGATGACTGAGGTGTCCCGCCAGGAAGGCGGGGCGACACCAGTGGGGTCTCCGAGCGGGGATCTCCTTTCCATGGAGGAAGAGAACAATGGGTCTGCGTATCAACCAGAACATCGCGGCGATGAACTCCTACCGCAACCTGTCCGTCACCGACGGTCAGATGTCCAAGAGCCTGGAGAAGCTGTCCTCGGGCTTCCGGATCAACCGGGCGGCTGACGACGCTGCTGGTCTGGCGATCAGCGAGAAGCTGCGCAGCCAGGTCACCGGTCTCAACACCGCCTCGTCGAACGCTCAGAACGCCATCAGCCTGGTCCAGACGGCTGAGGGTGCGCTGAACGAGTCGCACTCGATCCTGCAGCGCATGCGTGAGCTGTCGGTGCAGAGCGCCAACGACACGAACACCGATGACGACCGGGTTCAGATCCAGAAGGAGGTCTCGGCTCTTCAGACCGAGCTGACCCGTATCTCGGACACCACCGAGTTCAACGGCAAGAAGCTGATCGACGGCTCGTTCAACGGCACCTTCCAGATCGGCGCGAACTCCGGTCAGACGCTGAGCGTGGCCATCACCGACCAGGACGCGACCGCTCTGGGCGTCGACGCGACCGCGGTGGATGTCTCCACCCAGGCCGGTGCGACGGCTGCGATCACGGCGCTCGACACCGCGATCAACTCCGTGTCCGGGACGCGTGCCGACCTCGGTGCGGTGCAGAACCGGCTGGAGCACACGGTCAACAACCTGAACGTGGCCTCGGAGAACCTGGCGGCGTCGGAGTCGCGGATCCGCGACACCGACATGGCCAAGGAGATGATGAGCTTCACCCGGGCTCAGATCCTGTCCCAGGCCGGCACCGCGATGCTGGCGCAGGCCAACCAGGCGCCGCAGGGCGTGCTGTCCCTGCTCCGCTAGGCACCAACCCGGAAAGGGGCGGGTGAGCAGCCGCTCACCCCGCCCTTCTTCGGTTCTTACGTCCTTCTCCGCCCCCACCTGCAAGGAGCGCCACTGTGGCGAGCATCGACGGTCTGGTCTCCGGCCTGAACACCAGCGAGATCATCAAGCAGCTGATGCAGCTCGAACGCCAGCCACAGGTGCGTCTGCAGGGCAGGCAGAAGATGGTCGAGAGCGCCATCAGCGCGCTGAAGGACCTCAACACCAAGTTCCTGTCGATCACCACCGCCGCCGGCAAGCTGAACACCGCCACCGGCTGGCAGCTCGCCACGGCGACGTCGAGCGACACCACCCGGGTGGCCGCGACAGCCACGTCGGGTGCGACGCAGAGCAGCCTGACCTTCAGCGTCGAGCAGCTCGCCAAGGCCTCCACCTCGCTGAGCGCCGGCTTCGTGGCCAGCACCGCCGATTCCGTCGCCACCGCGAACACCTCGATCTTCCTCACCAAGGGCTCCGCCGCAGCTGTCGAGATCAACACCGGTGACGGCAGCCTCGGCGCCGTCGTCAACGCGATCAACAAGGCCGGCGCGGGCGTGACGGCCAGCGCCGTGCAGACCACCACCGGCGAGTACCGGCTGCACCTGTCCTCCACCACCACCGGCGCCGACACCGCGATCACGATCGACGACGGAGCCGGTGCCAACCCCTTCGCCGCCACGCTGGGCGCCCAGGACACCGTCGTGGCCGGTCAGGACGCCAAGCTCCTGGTCGGCACCACCACCATCACCCGCGCGAGCAACACCATCAGCGACCTGATGACCGGCGTCACCCTCACACTGACCAAGGCCGAGGCCGGCGTGCCCGTCACCGTCGAGGTCAAGAGCGACGCCGAAGGGCTGGCTGCCAACGTCGCCGCCCTCGTCGACGCGGTCAACCTGGCCCGCTCGGACATCAAGGCACTCACCACCTACAACCTGGACACCAAGGCCAAGGGGAAGCTCTACGGCGACTCCGGCATCCGCAGCCTGCGCAGCGCCCTGGCCGACGCCGTCATCGGCGACGGAACCACCAGCGCCGGCATCGCCGGCGTCAGCGTCGAACGTGACGGCACCGTCAAGTTCGACAAGGACAAGTTCCTCAAGGCCATGGCCGACGACCCGGTCGCGGTCGAGAAGACCCTCGGTGAGACCGGGCTGGCCGGCCGGCTGCACACCCTCGCCGACGGCGCCTCCCGCGGCCAGTACCACAGCGACGGCCCCGGCCTGATCCACGGCGCCATCACCAGCCGCGAAAGCCAGGTCACCGGCCTCAAGGCCAGCATCAGCAACTGGGACAACCGGCTGGAGCTACGCCAGCTCACCCTGCAACGGCAGTTCACCGGGCTGGAGAAAGCCCTGCGCGCCTCACAGGCCCAAGGACAATGGCTGTCCGGCCAGATCGCCGGCCTCCCGAGCTGGGGGAACTAACCCATGTATCAGGCACAACTCGGCGCCGCCCGCGCCCAGTACACCCGCGAGGCCGTCACCACCGCCTCCCCCGCCCGGCTGCTCATCATGCTCTACGACCGCCTAATCCGCGACCTGGTCACCGCCGAAACCGCACTGACCGCCGGCGACAACGCCAAAGCCAGCAGCGAACTCGTCCACGCCCAGCAGATCATCCTGGAACTGCGCACCAGCCTGGACCTCGACTCCTGGGACGGAGCCGCCGGCCTGGCCGACCTCTACACCTACCTGCACACCGAACTCGTCGGCGCCAACCTCGACAAGAACACCACCCGCGTCACCACCTGCCGCGAAATCATCGAACCCCTCCGCGACACCTGGCGCCAAGCCGCCCTCCAAGCCCTGCAACCCGCATGACCACCACCACCTGGACAACCTGCCTCGACAGCTTCGCCGACCACCTCGAGCACCAGCGGCAGGCTCTGGCGGCAGGCACACCGGAGCTCATCACGCCGTTCGTCCCCTCGGGCGACCTCGGCGCGCTGCCCGTAGGGCTGCTCGCCCGCGCCAAGGCACTGCAGGCTCAAGCTGAGAGCCTGACCGCCGCCATCTCCGAGGCCCGCACCCGGACGCAGGCTGCGCTCGCCGACCTGCACCGCCCTTCCGAGCCGGCCCGGCCGAGCTTCATCGACAGTCGCGCCTGAGTCTTTGCACCTGGCGCGCAGACCAGGTGGAGCAGGTGACGCGGGTGCTGTTGGGTCGTGGGGTGTGAAAGTTTTTTGGGCGATGTTGTCGTTTGGGCTCAGGTCGACGCTGCGGCGGCCGATGACTGAGGTGTCCCGCCAGGAAGGCGGGGCGACACCAGTGGGGTCTCCGAGCGGGGATCTCCTTTCCATGGAGGAAGAGAACAATGGGTCTGCGTATCAACCAGAACATCGCGGCGATGAACTCCTACCGCAACCTGTCCGTCACCGACGGTCAGATGTCCAAGAGCCTGGAGAAGCTGTCCTCGGGCTTCCGGATCAACCGGGCGGCTGACGACGCTGCTGGTCTGGCGATCAGCGAGAAGCTGCGCAGCCAGGTCACCGGTCTCAACACCGCCTCGTCGAACGCTCAGAACGCCATCAGCCTGGTCCAGACGGCTGAGGGTGCGCTGAACGAGTCGCACTCGATCCTGCAGCGCATGCGTGAGCTGTCGGTGCAGAGCGCCAACGACACGAACACCGATGACGACCGGGTTCAGATCCAGAAGGAGGTCTCGGCTCTTCAGACCGAGCTGACCCGTATCTCGGACACCACCGAGTTCAACGGCAAGAAGCTGATCGACGGCTCGTTCAACGGCACCTTCCAGATCGGCGCGAACTCCGGTCAGACGCTGAGCGTGGCCATCACCGACCAGGACGCGACCGCTCTGGGCGTCGACGCGACCGCGGTGGATGTCTCCACCCAGGCCGGTGCGACGGCTGCGATCACGGCGCTCGACACCGCGATCAACTCCGTGTCCGGGACGCGTGCCGACCTCGGTGCGGTGCAGAACCGGCTGGAGCACACGGTCAACAACCTGAACGTGGCCTCGGAGAACCTGGCGGCGTCGGAGTCGCGGATCCGCGACACCGACATGGCCAAGGAGATGATGAGCTTCACCCGGGCTCAGATCCTGTCCCAGGCCGGCACCGCGATGCTGGCGCAGGCCAACCAGGCGCCGCAGGGCGTGCTGTCCCTGCTCCGCTAGGCACCAACCCGGAAAGGGGCGGGTGAGCAGCCGCTCACCCCGCCCTTCTTCGGTTCTTACGTCCTTCTCCGCCCCCACCTGCAAGGAGCGCCACTGTGGCGAGCATCGACGGTCTGGTCTCCGGCCTGAACACCAGCGAGATCATCAAGCAGCTGATGCAGCTCGAACGCCAGCCACAGGTGCGTCTGCAGGGCAGGCAGAAGATGGTCGAGAGCGCCATCAGCGCGCTGAAGGACCTCAACACCAAGTTCCTGTCGATCACCACCGCCGCCGGCAAGCTGAACACCGCCACCGGCTGGCAGCTCGCCACGGCGACGTCGAGCGACACCACCCGGGTGGCCGCGACAGCCACGTCGGGTGCGACGCAGAGCAGCCTGACCTTCAGCGTCGAGCAGCTCGCCAAGGCCTCCACCTCGCTGAGCGCCGGCTTCGTGGCCAGCACCGCCGATTCCGTCGCCACCGCGAACACCTCGATCTTCCTCACCAAGGGCTCCGCCGCAGCTGTCGAGATCAACACCGGTGACGGCAGCCTCGGCGCCGTCGTCAACGCGATCAACAAGGCCGGCGCGGGCGTGACGGCCAGCGCCGTGCAGACCACCACCGGCGAGTACCGGCTGCACCTGTCCTCCACCACCACCGGCGCCGACACCGCGATCACGATCGACGACGGAGCCGGTGCCAACCCCTTCGCCGCCACGCTGGGCGCCCAGGACACCGTCGTGGCCGGTCAGGACGCCAAGCTCCTGGTCGGCACCACCACCATCACCCGCGCGAGCAACACCATCAGCGACCTGATGACCGGCGTCACCCTCACACTGACCAAGGCCGAGGCCGGCGTGCCCGTCACCGTCGAGGTCAAGAGCGACGCCGAAGGGCTGGCTGCCAACGTCGCCGCCCTCGTCGACGCGGTCAACCTGGCCCGCTCGGACATCAAGGCACTCACCACCTACAACCTGGACACCAAGGCCAAGGGGAAGCTCTACGGCGACTCCGGCATCCGCAGCCTGCGCAGCGCCCTGGCCGACGCCGTCATCGGCGACGGAACCACCAGCGCCGGCATCGCCGGCGTCAGCGTCGAACGTGACGGCACCGTCAAGTTCGACAAGGACAAGTTCCTCAAGGCCATGGCCGACGACCCGGTCGCGGTCGAGAAGACCCTCGGTGAGACCGGGCTGGCCGGCCGGCTGCACACCCTCGCCGACGGCGCCTCCCGCGGCCAGTACCACAGCGACGGCCCCGGCCTGATCCACGGCGCCATCACCAGCCGCGAAAGCCAGGTCACCGGCCTCAAGGCCAGCATCAGCAACTGGGACAACCGGCTGGAGCTACGCCAGCTCACCCTGCAACGGCAGTTCACCGGGCTGGAGAAAGCCCTGCGCGCCTCACAGGCCCAAGGACAATGGCTGTCCGGCCAGATCGCCGGCCTCCCGAGCTGGGGGAACTAACCCATGTATCAGGCACAACTCGGCGCCGCCCGCGCCCAGTACACCCGCGAGGCCGTCACCACCGCCTCCCCCGCCCGGCTGCTCATCATGCTCTACGACCGCCTAATCCGCGACCTGGTCACCGCCGAAACCGCACTGACCGCCGGCGACAACGCCAAAGCCAGCAGCGAACTCGTCCACGCCCAGCAGATCATCCTGGAACTGCGCACCAGCCTGGACCTCGACTCCTGGGACGGAGCCGCCGGCCTGGCCGACCTCTACACCTACCTGCACACCGAACTCGTCGGCGCCAACCTCGACAAGAACACCACCCGCGTCACCACCTGCCGCGAAATCATCGAACCCCTCCGCGACACCTGGCGCCAAGCCGCCCTCCAAGCCCTGCAACCCGCATGACCACCACCACCTGGACAACCTGCCTCGACAGCTTCGCCGACCAGGTCCGCCTCCGCTGATCGGCAGCTGCACGCGCTCCCGCGACCTCTGGCCCACGGCGCCTGAACCTCGACCGTCCCGAGGACGTAGGGAGCGGCGCCGCTAGGCTCCACGGCTCAGGAGCGGCGCCCCGGTCGGCGCCCTCGCCGTCGTCCGTGTCGGGAAGCGGGAGCGTGTGAAGCGAGCATTCATCACCGGCGTGACGGGTCAGGACGGCCTCTATCTCTCCGAGCTCCTGCTCGCCAAGGGGTATCACGTCGTCGGGCTGTTGCGCGGCCAGAACAACCCCAAGCTCGCACTGCTCCAGGAGACGGTGCCCGACGTGGAGGTGGTCACCGGCGACCTGCTGGACCTGTCCAGCCTCATGCGGGCGTTCCAGGTCGCGCAACCGGACGAGGTCTACAACCTGGGCGCCATCTCCTTCGTGGCCTACTCCTGGGAGAACGCCCACCTGACCTCGGACGTGACAGGTAAGGGCGTGCTGAACATGCTCGAGGCGACTCGTCTCTACGCAGGGGAGAATCTGGACCGGGTCCGCTTCTACCAGGCCTCCAGCTCAGAGATGTTCGGCAAGGTGCAGGAGGTGCCGCAGCGTGAGTCGACCCTGCTGTGGCCGAGGTCGCCGTACGGCGTGGCCAAGGTCTTCGGTCACTACATGACGATCAACTACCGCGAGTCCTACGGCATGCACGCCTCGTCCGGGATCCTGTTCAACCACGAGTCACCGCGTCGGGGACCCGAGTTCGTGACGCGCAAGGTGACCCGCGCCGTCGCCCGCATCGCCCTGGGCCTGCAGGGCTCCGTCTCCCTGGGCAACCTGGACGCCCAGCGCGACTGGGGTTTCGCCGGCGACTACGTGCAAGCCATGTGGCTGATGCTGCAGCAGCCCCGAGGCAACGACTACGTCGTGGCGACCGGGGAGCCGCACTCGATCCGCGAGCTGCTCGATGTGGCGTTCCGCCATGCCGGCATCGAGGACTGGGAGCGGTACGTGGTGCAGGATCCCCGCTACTTCCGCCCAGCCGAAGTCGATCTTCTCGTCGGTGACGCCAGCAAGGCACGTGTGGAGCTCGGCTGGCAGCCTACGGTGGGCTTCCAGGAGCTGGTGCAGATGATGGTGGAGAGCGACCTCGCCGAGCAGCAGTTCCTACTGAGTCGCTGATGAGCGGCACCGCGCTGGTCACCGGTGTGACGGGGCAGGACGGCGGCTACCTCGTCGAACAGCTGGCCGGCAGCGGCTGGTCCGTGCACGGCGTCGTCCGCCCAGGTGAGGCGCTCCCGGAAGCATTGTGGGCGCTCGGCGAGGCAGTCGTCCTGCACGAAGCCGACCTGCTGGATCACACCGCGATGCGGCAGGTCCTCGCCGCGGCTTCCCCCGACGCCGTGTTCAACCTCGCCGGCCTCTCCTCGGTCGCAGAATCCTGGGACCAACCCGTTCTGGCCGCTCGGGTCAACGGCCTCGCCGTCGCCTTCCTGCTCGACCTCGTGTGGCGGAGACAGGAGGCGACCGGACACGCCGTCCGCTTCCTGCAGGCCTCGAGCGCCGAGATCTTCTCCGGCGCAGAGCAGGCCCCGCAGAACGAGTCGACGGAGGTGAGCCCCCGCTCGCCCTACGGGGCCGCCAAGGCCTACGCCCATCATCTCGTGCAGGTCTACCGCGCCCGTGGGCTGCATGCGGTCAGCACCATCCTCTACAACCACGAATCGCCCCGCCGGCCGCCGACCTTCGTGACCCGCAAGATCACTCAGGCGGTGGCGGCCATCGCAGAGGGGCAGCAACGCAGCCTGGTACTGGGTAACCTGGCCGCCCGCCGCGACTGGGGATGGGCCCCGGAATACGTCGATGCCATGGTCCGCGCACTTCAGCACAGCAGTGCAGACGACTACATCATCGCTACCGGCAGGTCGCACAGCGTGGAGGACTTCGTCGCCGCCGCCTTCGCCCGGGTGGGAATCCAGGACTGGAGAGCGCTCGTCAGCGTCGACCCTGCTCTCCATCGACCTGCCGACGCAGTCGAGCTGGTCGGAGACGCGAGCCGGGCGCGGGACAGGCTCGGCTGGTCTGCCGACCTCGACTTCGCTGACATCGTCGGCCGGATGGTGGATCACGACCGAGCCCTGCTGCAGCGAGGCCGTCGGTAGGATTCCCCGCCGAACGAACAGGGCGCCTCAGGTCACCGCTTCACAGCCAGCGCTGTCATGTTGGGCTCGTTGTCGACCAGCTGGACGTCGAAGCCGGCGCGGTCGAGTTCACGGACCAGGCTGGTGCGGCTCCAGCCCCAGTGGTGGGTGTCATAGGCGCCCTCCGGTCCCCACCGGTGGCCACCGTAGATGTTCTCGACGACCTGGTCGTGCTGATCGGTGTCGAGCAACGCGGCCAGGACCGGGAGGTTGGGCACCCGTACGCGCAGCAGCCCACCTGGTCGCAGCACCCGCTGCCACTCCCCCAGCAGGGCTGGGACGGCATCCCGCCAGAAGTGCTCCAGGACATCGTGTGCGAGGAGCTCGTCCGCTGCACCGGCCGCGAAGGGAAGTGCGCGGACGTCGGCGACCAGATCCGCTGTCTCCACGCGCAGGTCGACGTTGAGGTAGCCCTCCCGGCGGTCGTCGCCCGCCCCCAGGTTGAGGCGCAGCTGTCGCGAGGTGCCAGCAGACGCAGGACCCGGTGCGGCGGTGCAGACGAGGTTGTGCTGGATGGCGATGGGCCGGTAGTCGGCGTCCTGGTCGAGCAGCTGGAGCAGCTGGAGATGATTGTCGGCTGCCTCCTGTGCAGCCTGATCCACCTGCAGCGCACGGTCGAGCAGCTCGAGGCTGTCCACCGGGCGGCCGAGCTGGAAGAGGACGACGGCGAGGTCGGACAGCAGAGCCGAATGATCCGGGTGGACCGCGAGCAAGCGGGTCAGCACGGTCTCCGCCTGATCGAGTCTGCCGTTCTCGACCAGTCTCTCGGCGGTGATCCGGCCGTCGGTGAGCTCCTCGGATGCGGTCACGTGGTCAGCCCCTCGAGCAGGTCGGTCCAGGACGGCAGGTCGTCCGCGGCGACGACCGCGGTGCCGACACGACCGGCCCGCGCGGCGCTCGTCGTGTCACCGCTTCGCAGCACGCGGGCGACGCTGAGGTAGAGGTCGTCGAGGTGATGGTCATCCTCGACATTGTCCACGAGCAGGATGTCCGGACCGTCGGCGTCGGCGTCGACGTCGACGCCGGCCTCCCGCAGGGCCGACTCCACCCGGTCGGCCGCGGCGTGCAGCTGACCGGGCACGCGCAGGACAAGCGTGACCGGGCGCGAGGGAAGCCACGCCTGGGCGAACAGGCGAACGGCACGGTCCACCTCACCACTCTGCCAGTCTCCGTCGAGCAGCAGGGCGCGGTCCGAGGGCGCGTCCAGCGTGAACGAGCTGTCGGCGCTCGGCTGTCGTGGTACGAACCGCGCGGGAACGCTCCGCGCCAGGACGGTGCAGCGCTCGGCGATCACGCCGGCTGCCCTGTCCCACGAGAAGTCCGACACGATCCGCTCCCGCGCCCGCGACGCTTTGACGCGCCTTCCGGCGACGTCCCCGACCGCCTGGAGCAATGTCCGGGACAGGACGTCGGCGTCAGGATCGGCGCAGGAGTAGCCCGCGGCGCTCGGCCCGGCGTCGTTGACGGTCACCGTCACCTCTGTAGCAGGCACGAGGTAGGCGTTGCTGTCGTCGCAGAAGTCCGCGCAGGCACCGACGGCTGTCACGACCACCGGCAGTCCGGAGGCCATGGCCTCGGCGACGGGGAGTGCGAAGCCTTCCCCACGGTAGGGGTGCACCAGCAGGTCACAGGAGCGGTAGAGTGCGGCCATCTGCTCGTCGCTGAGTTCGTCGTCGATGAGTTCGATCGACGGCAGCAGCGGGTCGGCTGCCATCACCCGGATCTGCTCGTCGATGGCGCTCCCCTGGTAGGCGTCCTGGGCGCCGGTGCTCTTGATGACGAGACAGACGTCATCCGTGGGCCCGAAGGTCGCCGAGTATGTCGAGAGCAGCACGTCGATGCCCTTCCGGGCGATCGTCCCACCCACGAAGAGGAGCTTCGTCGTCTGCGTGCTGGTGAGCGGGTAGCGCGCCCCGTCGGGTCGGAACAAGCCGGTGTCCACACCACAGGGCACGATCTTCAGCTTCTCCGCGGGGATGCCGCTGCGGGCGTACACGTCACGGACGTAGGTGGTGTAGCACCAGACCTCGTCGACCTCGTCCCGCAACGCCGGTACCCAGGAGTCCGGCAGGCCGCCGAACTCCCATGGCTGTACGACCACCCAGGCGCCTTCCTGCGGCGCGGTCCAGTCCGGCGGCCACTGGTGCCGGACGACCACGTCGACCGGACGCCGCAGGACCGGCCCAGTGGCGTCTTCCAAGGCCCGCATCCCAGGCAGTCCGCGCTCGACCTTCGGCTGCTCATGGCTCAGAACTTCCAGCTCGACCCGTCCGGAGCCGGCCAGGCGTGAGCACCACTCCCGGTTCACCCGCGACAGGCTGTGCTGCCCCCACTGGTCACCGATCCAGCGGACGGCGGGCACCTCCTCGCGCGCCTTGCGCTCCGGACGCTGCTGCGTCTGGAGCGCGTCCAGGTGCTCGGCCGCGATCTCGCTGACCTTCTCCCAGGTGAAGCGTTGCAGCACGTCCTGCCGCCCACGCTCCGCCCGCCCTGCGGCTGCAGCGGGATCCTCGACCACCGAGCGCAGGAGCTGCGTGAGGTGGCGCACCGAAGGACTGGCCCAGCGCTGTCCCCGGTAGAAGGCCAGCTCCTGCCGCTGATCGATCGGCTCGGTGCCGTCGATGTCGATCAGCAGGCTGTTGTCGTCGTCGAGGAACTCCAGGTGGCCGCTCCAGCGCGTGGCGAGCACGGGAAGGCCGGACGAAAGCGCTTCCAGGAAAGGCCGTCCCGACCCTTCACCCCGTGTCGGGGAGACGTAGGCGTCGGCCCGCGCGTACAGGGCGGGCATGTCGGCGTCACTGACCATCTCCTGCAGCACCACGATGGGAGCAACACGTCGGCGCGACTTCCCGATCTTCTTCAGGAAGGTGTTGATGCGTCGTTCGATCTCGTCTGCAGGCCGCTGCCCCTCGAAGTCCTGCTGCGGGTAGGCGCGCAGGAGCAGCGTGACGTCGTCGCGGTGGTCGAAGGCGTCGGCCCAGGCCCGGAGCAGCACGTCCCAGCCCTTGCGGAAGCTCCATTCGAAGACGGACAGGAAGACGGTCCCGGACAGACCGTCGATCTGCAGCGGCGCGAGGCCGGGGCGGTAGACGTCTGCGTCGACACCCCCGGGAACGACACGCAGCGGCACCGTCACACCCGCTCGCCGGAAGGTCTCCACGTTGAATGCCGCAGGCACCCAGACCTCGTCCATCTGGTTGAGGCCTGAAGCCCAGCCTGCGGGCAGACCGTCCGTCTCGAACATCGAGCGGGCGACATGCGGACCTGCGCCCGGAAGCCGGCGGAGGACGTGCGGCGGCAGGTGCAGGACCTGGACGGCGTGATCGACGGCCGGCTCGGCGACGGCGGCTTCGAACTGCGCCAGGCGATCGGCCCCCAGGCTCTTCACGTAGCGCGCAGACGTCGCCACCGGCGCAGCCGAGATCTGCTCGCCGCGGTCTCGGAGGCCGGTGACGAAGCCGCGCATCTCCTCGCCGTACCCGCTGTGGTTCAAGAAGGGCCCGTGCCAGGTGACCGCACGGGGAGCATCTTCGGCCAGGGCATAGATGAGGCGCGTCACCCAGGTGCTATCGACAGGCAGCCCCACGGGTTGAGCGGGCACGTCGCGTTCTTACGCGGGGGCAGCGGAGGGCGAAGCCAGCCGATCCTGCCTCTCCTCGAGGTCAGGCGGAAGGACCCCGCCTCAGCCGATCAGGAGGTGAAGCCCGAACCGCAGGTCCACCGGAGTACTGAATCTCGACTGCTTGCGCTCAGTGAAGCGCCTGCTGCCGGATGGCAGCCCCGGTCAGCGCAGGAGATCCTCGAGCCGGAAGTGCAAGCCCACCGGCCGCTCGACGACGACCTCATCGGTGAAGCGGCCCGCCTCCCGGTAGACCGATCCCGCCAGCTCGTGCGTCACGAGTTCCGGTGCGTCCTGGCGTTCGAGCCGCCAGTAGTGCTGGATCCCGGCCGCGGCGTACTGGGCCGGCTTCACCAGACGGTCCTCCGTGAGGCTGCTCGGACTCATCACCTCGACGGCGAGCAGCACGTCCATGGGAGAGGCCAGGCGGCTGTCCAGCGCCGTCCTCCTGATGACCATCAGGTCGGGCTGCCGGTAGTCACGCGGGCCGAAGGCGATACCTCCCCCGGGCACGGTCCGCCAGGGCTCGCCCAGCGCCGCGTCGAGGAGGACGGCGAGCCGGAAGGCGGCGTAGTCGTGCAGGTTGGTGGGCGGCGGGTTCACGTGCAGGCTGCCGTCGACGAGCTCGTAGCGCAGGCCGTCGTCGGGCAGGTCCTCGAGCTCGTCGCAGGTCCAGCCGTCATGGCGGACAGGCAGCAGGGTCACGGGGTCCATGGTGCTCCTCGCTCGTCGGCATGTCACTCAGGCTGCGGCTCCGCGGCGGCAGCACCGAGCCGACTTCGACAATCTGTGGACAGTGATGACGAGGAAGGCTTGCCCAGCACCACTGGGAAAGGACGCAGGCACGACAGCAGCGCGGAGTGTCGGGCGCCGACCCGCGGCGTACCCTCCTGCTCGTGGTCGGCGACCCTGTCCTGTGGATAGATCGGCGGTGACGGTTCAGCCCGGCGTCGACGAGGATCTGCTGCGTGACGCCTCCGTCCTCGTCGTCGACGACGCGCCCGCCAACGTCGCGCTGCTGACCCGCCTGCTCCGTGACGCCGGCGTGCGACGGACCCACGGGGTGACCGACCCCCGGCAGGCCCTGGACCGCTGGCAGCAGGCGCGCCCGGACCTGGTGCTGCTGGACCTCCAGATGCCCCACCTCGACGGCTTCGCGGTCATGGCGGCGCTGCGGGCGGCCACGCCCGACGAGCAGTTCGTCCCCATCCTCGTCCTCACCGCCGACACCACGTCGACGACCCGCGACCGCGCCCTCCGCGCCGGCGCCAACGACTTCCTCACCAAGCCCTTCGACGCCACCGAGGTCCTGCTCCGGGTCCGCAACCTGCTGCAGACCCGGAGCCTGTACGCCACCGTCCAGCGGCACAACGCCACCCTCACCGCCGAACTCGACCGGCGTGCCTCGCAGGAGCGGCGGCTGGCGGCCGAGCACCGGGAGCTGTCGAGCCGGATCGACGCCGTGCTCGCCGAGGACCGGCTCCGCATGGTCTTCCAGCCGATCGTCGACCTGGCACGCAGCCGGCTCGTGGGCCTGGAGGCGCTCGCGCGCTTCGCCGCCGACCCGCCACGCCCGCCGAACGAGTGGTTCGAGGACGCGGGCCGCGTCGACCGGGGCGTCGACCTCGAGCTCGCGGCCATCGCGGCGGCGCTGGAGCAGCTCGGCCAGCTGCCCTGCGGGCCGTTCCTGTCGCTGAACGCGTCGCCGGCGACCGCCGTGTCACCGCAGTTGGCCGACCTGTTCGACCGCGTCCCCGGGGAGCGGATCGTGCTCGAACTCACCGAGCACAGCCAGGTGGCCGACTACGACACGCTGCTCGCCGCCCTGGGTCGGCTGCGCCGGCGCGGCGTCCGGGTCGCTGTCGACGACACCGGGGCCGGCTACGCCGGTCTGCACCACCTCCTGCGGGTGCGCCCCGAGATCGTCAAGCTCGACGTCGCCCTGACCCGGGGCATCGACACCGACCCGGCCCGCCGCGCCCTCGCCACCGGGCTGGTCGCCTTCGCCCGCGAGCTGGACGCGGTGATCGTCGCCGAGGGCATCGAGACCGCGGCCGAGCTGGAGACGCTGAGAGCGCTGGAGATCGGCTGGGGGCAGGGCTACCACCTGGCCCGCCCGGCCCAGCTTCCGTCGGCCTTGACGTTGAACGAGTTCGCGGCGGTGGCAGACTCGGCCTGACATGGAGCACCTCGCCGCAGACGCCCTGCTCGTCATCCGCACAGCCGCCCTGACGGCCTTCGGCGCCCTGGCGCTGGTGGCGGCCGCCCGCGCCCCCAGGTCCGGAGCCGGCGGCTGGTGGGCCGCAGGGGCCTTCGCTGCGCTGTCGGTCGTGCTGCTCCAGAGTCTTCTTGTCTCCGACGATGCCGAGCTGCCGGTCCTCCTGCGCGCGGTGCCGGTGCTCCTGCTCCTGGCCTTCCCCTACCTGCTGCTCCGCTTCACCGGCTCCTTCCGCAGGCTGCCGCACTGGCTCGAGGTGCCGGCGGGCCTCGCCGCCGCGGCCGCCCTGCTGGCGACGGTGCTGCTGCCGCCCCTGCCCGAGGAGCGTCCACTTCCCACCTGGGCAGTCGTCTACGTCGCGGCCGTCCTCGCCTACTGGGTCTTCGTCTCCTCCGTCACGGTGGTGCGGCGGTGGGGAGCCGGGCGGGGGCGTCACATCCAGCAGGCTGCGCACCTCGGCCAGCAGCGCATCCGGCGCCTTGCCAGGGAGCAAGGAAGCTGGGCGCAGCTGGGCGGCCAGGGCGAGGACGTGGGGCACCAGGTCGGCCGCGGCCTCT